>DATDTS010000001.1:0-4563 GCA_035290745.1 Candidatus Bilamarchaeaceae archaeon
TGGGAAGACCTAGATAAGCCAGTTGCTTTACTTACAGTTGCAAACACAGCAATATGGTCTGGTTTGGCAGTTATTTCATTCTCAACATTTGGATTCTGGGCAGTACCATTAGTTGCAATTGGAATTTATGCTTCTGCAAATTCTCACAAGTGACCCAAATCATCTTATAATCAGTTCTCCCAGCTTATCCTCATTATAGTAAAGGTAAAGATTGGAAGGATTTCTTTTGTATAGGTTGTATAAAAGATAACCAGATCTTGAATTGCCTGGGTCCAAAAAGAAGGTTGTTAAGTTTCCACGTGCAGTTGGTGGAAAATAATTCTTTGAACTGTCTTGCAGCCAAAAAGAATCAGGAGCAAGATTAGCATTAAAATCACATGTGTTCTTGACAGTAACATCTACCCTAAAATAAGTGCTTTTTTGATTTGGCGTATGTAAATCCTGATATCCGTACAAATCAGGAGTTATTTCAAAACATCCGGAGTTTTTTGTTGTGTTGAATTTTTGCGCATTTTTCTTATACCTGTCATCTTCTTCTTTATAGGCCTCATCAGCAGAAAACTTACTAAGAGGGAAATCAGAAGAAACAGAAATATTTTCAGTTCCAGATAATGTAATTTTTATTTCTCCCCATGAATAAAAGGATCTCTTGATATTTTCACGCGGAATAATAAATGAATAGTTTTTATCAAATTCAGGCAAATATCTTTTTTCAAAATAAAGTAAGCCTTCCTCATCATTTATAGTTACTGACAAACTTAGGTTTTCAGATTTGGAAGGATTGTTTTTTTGGTCAACAAGAGCAATGTCTAAAACATAGAAACTTTTTGACGTCCTAATTTTGAATGAGACATTATTCTTAACCTGATCAACCAGGTGAATTGTGTCTTTGGCAATTAGTTCAGGTTCATCTGGTTGTACAGGAGATTGGGAAGTACAACCTAGAAAAAGAAGTAGGATAGGAAATAAAAAAACAAATCTCTTCATGTACTCTAGATAAATAGAATTGTTTATAAAAGATAATCTAGTTATAGTACCATGTGTAATCTTTATTTTGAAGGAAACAGGGGAGTTGTTGATTTAGCCAAATGTCCGTATGAATTTGCATCCCCTGAGTTCATAAATTTGCATCTTAAAGATCTTGCCACAATAGAAAATGAAGTTAAGACAATAAGGTATGAAGAAGAGATGGTCATCGAATTAGATGAACCTAAAACATTTATACTTACTGAATATGCTGGAGTAATAAAACAAATTGAAACCCTTCTATTAAGAGAAGATATTTATGGTATGGCTGAAGATCCGGAATACCATAAAAGAAGACAGTTAATCAGAAAATTCTATGAACTGATGTTTGTCAGCCCATTGTTGGCAGAAAGAGAACTTGCGGGATATGAAGAGGAAACACCAACAAAGAATATTTTCTTTAAAGGGTTTCAGCAGTTCAAGGCATGGATAAACGGCATATTAAAAACATATAGAAAAACAAAAATGTATGATCTGGTTAAAAAAACAGGAGACTTCAGATCTGCATTCCTTTCATTAATCGAACTTGAAAGCTTATATTTTATTGATTCAATAGTATTGGAAATTCCTGAAGGTGCAAAACCAGTAAAATCAAAAGATGCAAGTTATTCCCTGGGATTTGGTATAGATGTTCAATTATATGAAGTACCTGGGGATGAAGCATATTTATACGTTCAAAAGAATCCAAGAATAACAGAATTGAGCAAAGAATTGCAAAAAATGTTAAAAAGCGATATTAATGAACAGATGAAACAAAGTTTTGAAAATGACGATTATCAGATCCTAATGGAAATCAAAACAAGGGAGTATCGCCAAAAGTTCATGGACCAGGCAATTATGAGCAACATAAAAATAACACCCCAGGAAGCACTTGCAATGGGCCGGGAAGCTGCAGCATGGGTAGTAGGACTCGGATCACCAATAGAAAATATTTCACTTGACAAAGAGAATGTAACTGATATTTATATTGACAGCGAAAATTCTCCGGTATATATTGAACACGCAAAATTTGGGTTGTGCCATACGCTACATAGGTATAATAGAGAGCTTCTTGAAAGAGCATTCAAGAATATAGCTTTGTTGATGAAAGGGGTTCGAAAGTTTGATGAGAGCAACCCAATTGTCGACGTTGTATTAAAAAGATTGTCAATGAGATGCCACTTGCAAAGGCCACCTGCAACCTTTGGTGAACTGCAAGGTGCATTAAGAATAATGAAAGAAAAACCATTCACTTATCCACAATATCTCTTCTATAATTCAATGAGCCCATTCTTAGCAGGCTATGATGATGTACTTGTAAGTTTAGGATGCAGCGAAGCTGTACTTGGGTTAAAAGGAGTTGGAAAAACTGCTTTTACAGCAGCAAAAATAACTGCAATTGGGACAAAAAGAAGGATTATACCAATTCAGGATATTGAAGAAATTCCGGTGCGTGCTTATAGAAAAAGAGGGTTCCATGTAGGTGCCGCAAGAGTCCAGAGTTCTGATGTTGAAAGTACACAGACAAAGGAACTCGATTTAGTGTCTATGGCAAATGCCCTTTTAAGAATGGGTGATGCTGCCTTAATTATAAACGAGGTACGTTCACGTGTTGCAGTTCAGGGAATAATTAATCTGCTTAACACACAGCCAGGGGTATTTTTATTATACAACTTACACGCAGAGTCACTAAGAGATGTACAGGATCGTCTTGAATTGGTATTTGGGATTCCTGCAGCATCAATGTTTGCAACAGATAGATACACCTTCTTAAAGAAAGTAAGATTTGGGAGAAAAGGAAGGGTTTATCGTGTTCTTGGATATGAATATGAAAGTGATTTGGAAGAGAAAAAATTTACAGAAATATTCAGGTTTAGAAGAGGCGCAACAATAGAGGAATGCAAATGGGAATGTAAATTCCTTAGGAATCCAGAAGCAAGCATGAGCACATTTGAGAAATTGGATTTAGCAAAAATAGAAAAGGAGCTTGATATTGCATTTATCCCTCCGGCATTATCAAGAAGATGTGAGGAAACCGGGATTTCCCCAGAACAATATATAATGCAGGCCTTCTTCAAAGGAAAAGTATATGATGAACTGTATAGGGCGGGCCAGGAACAAAAAGACCCTTTGATAATTGATATTGATTTTGTTGTAGAAGTGAATACAGAGGTAAACAGATTGTTAGCATCACTTGAAAAGGATGAAGGTAATATTGAATTTGGAAGTGCATGGAAAAAATGGGAAATCATATATAAAGAGATGTTAAAGGAGCATATAAGAGTAAGAGAAGTTAAAGAAAGCGAGGATAAAAAAGAGACTAAGAAAGTCTAATCAACAAGATATTTAATAGTTTCATTTCTACTCTCTATAAATGCACTGATTTCAACATAATCTTCAAACTGGACTCCTTTTATTTTTTTGATCAACACTTCCTCTATTTGAAATACACCAGAAGATGAATTCAATAAAATATCTACCTTTATTGGTTTTTTCTTTCCTGGCTTCAATCTTAGTTTTGTAACACCAAGTGCACTCAGACTGTGAATGTCCTTTTTTCCTTTTGAGTATGGAATCCTTGCACGACCGCTTTCCATATCACAACCATCAGCTAATGCAATAATTTTTGATTCAATTGAACTTGGCACAAACTGACCCATATGACAAAGAATCCCTTCCATAATCATAAGTTTTTTTCTTTCACTCAGTTCGTCTTTTCCTTCATAAAAACGATTAAGTAGTTCTCTAACTAAAACCATTCCCCATACCTCATGATTTTGGCGAATAATTGAATTCCCAATATCATGAAGGAATGCTGAGAATAAAACGATCTCGAGAGAATCCCCAAATTCTGCAGTTTTGAATTCTGAAACTAAATTCGGTATTATTTTTTTTTCATTAAGCAGTTTTAATGCCCTCATTGCATTTAATGCAGCAATCCTTGCATGGGTTTTTCCATGATCGTTATACCCCATCCTGGTAACAGTAACACAGTTAGACATACTCAAGAAATAGTTTACTTGGTTATCAGTTCTTAGAAAAGTTAGAACTTTTTGTGCATTTGGATATTTACTGATCTCGTTATCTAACGCTTTTTCAAGTTTTTCCCAAGCCATATAATCAACCACTTGGATCTTACAGACAGGTATTAAATAGCTTATGATATATACCCATTATACTGCTCATAAACACAGGTGGTCTCATGGAAAAAGGAACAACAACCGTCAAAGAGGGACTTGCACAAATGCTTAAGGGAGGAGTAATAATGGATGTTGTTAATGTAGACCATGCAAAGATTGCAGAAACGGCAGGCGCAGTGTCAGTAATGGCATTGGAAAGGGTTCCGGCAGATATTAGAGCACATGGTGGAGTAGCAAGAATGTCAGACCCAAAAATGATTCTAGAAATCAAAAATGCAATATCAATACCAGTAATGGCAAAATGTAGAATAGGACATTTTGTTGAAGCACAAATATTAGAAGCAATTGGAATTGATTTTATTGATGAAAGCGAAGTTCTAACTCCTGCAGATTATGAGAGCCATGTTGATAAGACAAA
>DATDTS010000002.1:0-6020 GCA_035290745.1 Candidatus Bilamarchaeaceae archaeon
GTTCTAGAAAAAAGAGCAGATCAAGAAGCAAAAGATCGCATTTCTAACCAAATTCTTCAACCTACAATTCGTTCTGTTCAACTTGGTGAGGCTGGAGTTTTAGCTCTTTTAGGAACCATCGCAGTTCTTGAACTTAAAGATGCTTTTGAAAAACTCCTTCCTCTTTTGCCTGAACAAGGCAGAACCCAAAGAGTAGCTGCTGAAATAGAAAGAATTAGAGATTTATTTTATGGTACTGAAACAGCAACAATCACTTTGGCAGAATTTAGAGCAGATGCTGCGCAAACAAAAAGAAGAATTAGCGAACTTTCCGGAGATCAAAATCGCGAACAGAGGAGATCAACTGTAATGCCTTTTTTTCAAAGATGCTCTTTGATTGTACTTGGAAGCAGATATGATTTAGCGGTTAGGCAAGAAGTATTAAGAGAATCAATTGGGGTCTTTAACCAGTACATAGGTAGGAACGAACTTTTTAGAAGGATCTTAGGTGAGAATCATCCAACAGAACTTAAAAGAGCTGTTTTGGTTGAAGCAACAACAAATAGAAAATTAATGTTAAACATATGTGTTGAGGGCCCTAACGTAATTGAGGGGGATTCTGGTGGTCAAACCTTGCTTAGATCACAAAGTCCGTTATATGTATTAATTCAAAACCAAGAACTAATTCCTGAAATTCTTGATGTTATAAGTAGTCATTACCCAACCGAAGCAGATCACAATACAGTTAGCTTTTTAGCCGCGGTTTTAATTGATATTATTCAGATAGATTCTCAGGGATCAACTAGCATTTTATTAACAAGGCGTGATGCTGATTCATTTGAAGTAATCTCAGGGACTGTTTCATTACGACTTCAATATCCAGAATATTGTAGAGATGAGTTTGTTCTTCCAATCATTGATCTTCTTTGCATGCTTCAGCCGCCTAACATTCACACGCAATTTGCTGATCTGTTGTCTAATCCCAGGGTTAGTGAAAATGCAAAACACAGAATACGTACTATTATTCTAGGGATTCAATTAGGTGGGACTCGCCCTTCTTCAAATCCAGGTGATCTAAATTAAGTGTTGTAAATTTATTTTAGTGATAACTCTCAAGCTACTCTTCTCATCATTAATCAGTCTGGGACGATGCGGTCATTGTTATCAGACTTAAAGTGTATCGAATAATTAAAGAAACTTTCTTTCTTTAGAAAGTTTCATTAGTGTTTTCTTACCAAAATTCCGGCTTCTTTCAACAATTTCAATGAAATATCAGCAAGCGGATAATCAGAACTATAAACAACTTCCTTTATTCCTGAATTAATAATCATTTTTGTACATAATAAACATGGAGAGAACGTTGAATAAATAGTTGCATCTTTTATTGGAACACCATGATAAGATGCCTGCACAATTGCATTCTCCTCTCCATGGCAACAAACGCAATCTGCTAAATTTTTGCCGCTCTCACCAAAAGAAGCACATCTTTCGCATCCCCCATCTGAGCAATTTTTAATTCCTCTTGGGGTTCCGTTATATCCAGTTGAAATGATCCTTTTATCCTTTACAATTATTGCTGCAACCTTTCTTTTTATACAATTGCTTCTGGTTGCAACTGTTTTTGCAATACTCATAAAATATTCATCCCAAGATGGTCTTACTAATTTAAAGTCAGAAGATAGTTCTGAAAGCATCTTATCAACATTATCATAAAGATTTGTGAAACTTCCATCATTCATGAGAGTTTTGTCAGCAAGTTTTGCGGTTTCTTTTAAGTTTTGCTTTTTTTTGTCTGCGTTTTGTTCTTCGATTTTTTCAATTCTTAAAAACTCTTCAAATGTTGTCGGATCTCCAATTCTACCCCTTGCGTTCATCCTTTCAAATCTAATTTCTTTTGACGCTGTTATATACACGAGAAAAAAATCATTCAATTTCTTCAATTCCTTTACTTCAGCAGGTAATCTAATTGAATCAAGAATGTAGTTCCTATCCTTCTCCAATCTTTCAATTATTTTTATTGCCAGAATTGCCCCATTTTTTTGTCTTAGTTCATTTCCTTTTGCGACCATGCTTTCTCTTGTAGGTTCCTTGCCTTCTTTTTTCAATTCTTCTCTAATTACATCAGAAAGTGAAAAGTAGTGAAACCCTTTTTTAATTAAATGATTCGAGCCTGTTCCTTTCCCAGAACAGTTTTCTCCAGTTAATCCTATGATCATGCTGATCTATTAATGCGTTAATCTTATATTTCTGATCTTAATTAGATCCTGTCAAGATGGAATACCCTAAACGCATAGAACAAGGTAACAAAAAGTATTCCTGATCCGCCTATTATTATTGGATCCATAAAGATAAAATGGAAGGAAGATTACTAAAAACTATTGTTTTGCATGCAAAAATCAGAATGTTCGCTTAACCTGTTTTTTTATCTCTTCAAAGATCTCTCTCTCCTCTTTTGATAAAAGGCTCAATTGTTTTTCCCATGTTTTTATTTGTTCTCCATACATATAACTATACAAAATATCCCCTTCTTTTATGTCCTTTCCATAGTATGGGCCTTCAACTGATAATGCTAATTGCATTCCTTCAGTTGCTTCTTCAACTGGTTTTTTCTCGTGTTGAATTCCCTTTATAACCCCAACAACTTCCCCGCTTTTCATAAGCTGGTATTTATTCTTTAGTACCCCACCAAGAACCTCAACACCAAAAATAGCAGGTTTTGAAACTCTGAAACAATATCCTGCTAAAAGTTTTATCTTAGCTGGCCAAGGCAAGTTTGATAGAGATTCTTCTTTCTCTTTTTGCATAGTTGTTTTTTTCCACTCAGTATAATCCTCAACTAGTTTGTAAATTATATTTGACCATAAAATTGGAACATCTAGATTCTTTGATTCATCTTTTGCATCATCAGTTATCCCCACATTAAAACCTATAACTACTCCGTGATATAAATTCTCTTTTCCTACTACACTAGCGGTAAGCAAATCTTGCCGCACTATCTTTCCGACTCCAGCCGATTTAATTGGTATTGATTCCTTTTTGAAAAGATCAACAATTGCTTCAACTGACCCTAAACTGTCTGCTTTTAATATAACTCCTGATTCTTGTCCCTCGAACAAAACATCCTTAAACTGTTCTTCTAATGCTTTTTTGTCCTCTTCAAAATTAGTTAAAACATCTAAAGGAGACCCTGGTATGACCTTTTCTAAGTCTGGTGCGAAGATCTTAACGCCTGCTGCAGCAACAACCTGATCAACATAATCAAATTTTTCTTTTCCAGCAAGATTTGGTTGCAACAACGCACGTATTTTTGTTGTTTTTACCCCGTCAGTTGTCAAATAAATTATCTCATCATTTTTCTTTAGTAACCCATCATAAACAATAACATCAACTGTAGTTCCCATGCCTTTTTCTTCTTTTACCTCAATAACACTTGCTCTTCCCCTTCCATCCGGATCTATGGTTAATTTTCCTTCCAAGAATTTTTGACTTAATCCTGCGATAAGCATCAGTAATTCTGACAATCCTTCTTTATTCTTCGCAGAAACAGGAACAATCGCTATTTGCTTGTCAAACTCCTGAATCCTGTCAAATCTCTCTGAATCAAATCCGTATTCTGATATTTTTCCCATCAATTCGTAGAGTTTTTCATCCAATTTTTGTTGGGCATACTCCGCTTGCTTTGAAAAAGATTCAGAAAAACTCTGCCCTTTATTACTTTTCCAACCATGAACAAGGTCTATTTTATTTGCTGCAATTATAAAAGGGGTTTTGTATTGTTTCAATATTTTCAAAGATTCAATTGTTTGAGGTTGAAACCCCTGTGTCACATCAACAACTAAAATTGCAATATCCGCAATTGAACCTCCCCTATCTCTTAGCTTAGTAAAAGCTTCGTGGCCAGGGGTATCAATAAAAAGAAGCCCCGGTATCTTGAGATTAAATTTTAATTTACCTCCCTTTGATACCTCTTCAATTATTTGTTTTGTTATATACGAGGCACCAATCATTTGTGTTATTCTTCCTGCTTCTTTATCAGCTATTTTTGAGCCTCTAACTGAATCTAAAATAGTTGTTTTTCCATGGTCTACATGACCCAAAGTAGCAACAATTGGTGATCTGATTAACATCTTCTTCACTCATTACCATAACTATGCTTCAAAAGAGTTTAAAAAATGCTCAACACCCACCTTTTTCTTTAAGAAAGAAAAAGCTAGGTGCGCCAAAAAGAAACAAACCCCCTAAAACCCTTCTATTTCTATTCATCTTATGGAACTATTACTAGAAGAAATCATAACAAAAGTTAGGAGATCAAAGTTTGATTACTACTATGAGTTTACAGAGGGCTATAGAGGCAATTACCATGAACCGTTTAATCAGGGGGATGCCGTAAATATAACTGCTGAGTCATCAGGCGATCTATTTCTTAATAGGATCTCTAAAATTGAAAGAGCAAATAAAAAAGATGAAATAATTGCGAGAATCGAGAACAATATTAAATTAAGTCAAGTTGAGTTATTATTAAAAGATGAGGTAACAGCAAGCCTAAAACCTCTTTTAGAAAAAACTGCAAAACAGCTTCTGTTATCTCAAAATCTTGGAAGACATACTCTTCTTAAATTCCATAATGATGCCGATGGGGTAAGTTGTGCTTTTGCATTAACTTCATTCTTAAGATGTTACTCCTTCCAGCAAAACTCAGCTGTTTATTCTGCAAAGGATGCGGTCAGAGATTTAAATAATCTTTATTCTGAACCAAATCCTCTTGTTGTTATGGTCGATTTCGGTGCAAACATAGAAAGTGAAGAGGGCTTAGAATTATTACACGCCGCAGGAGTTGAAGTTATTTTAATAGATCATCATCCTCCTGGTGAGAAAACAAAAAAATATTCAAAGATAGTCTCTCCATGGGTTGTTAGTGATAATGAAGACTGTTCTAAATATACCGCAGGATATTTGTGTGTTGAAATTGCTAGATTAGCTGGCTCAAAAGGCGTTGATGAGCTTGCTTATATTTCATGTGCCGGAGATAAGAGCAATATTCTTGAAGTTTCACAATCTGATAAGGACAAAGCACTGGTTCTTGATTATATGACAAGCTATACTGGTTTTGGAAATAGTCTTGATTTTTACAAGAACGTTATGAATCAAAAGGAATTATTTACATCAATGCTTCACCAAGCCAAAGAAAAGATCGAAGAGATCACAAGGGTTGCACAAAAAAGTATGCGCATTGATGAGATCAATGGTATCTACTTTCATATACTAGATTTAGAAAACATCATGAAGTCATTTGATTTTCCAAGTAGAGGGAAGATCGCAACACAAATATTTGAAAGTTTAGATAATTCAAAACCTAATGTTGTATTAGGCTATGGTAAAGGATCAGTAATATTCAGGGTAAATCCAAAAGCGGTTGATAAAGGTTTCAAGGCTAATGAGGTTATTGATAAGATAAAAGAATCAATGCGTGATTTTATCCGTTCTGGGGGAGGGCATGCCAAAGCAGCAGCTGTATTAACCCAATCTGGTTTTGCAAAAGAAGTTATTGAAGAGGTTCTTAGGATTTCAAGATCAATTTGATTATTTTTTCTCATCCTCTCTTATCCTAACATGTATACAACTAACAGGGCATGAGTCAGCAGCCTCTTGATTTCCATCAGATTCCTCAAGAATCAGAACATATAACTCGTCCTGTTTTTTTGAGTTCTTTAGATCCGCCTTTCCATCATCATTCATTTCCCAATGTTTAGGACATATGACAGCACAAGCTCCACAACCTATGCATATTTTTCTATCATGGATTATTTCTACTGCCATGTTACGATGGTGATTACAAGATTTTAAAATTATTCTTATTCACTTCTAGCTATACCAAACCAACCAGTTGTCGCATCTTAATTAGTTAGTCCCTAAAACGCGGAGGGGAGCGCCCCTCCTCATTTTGAGGGCTCATTCTGATCCTCCCCCTAATTAAAATAAAGCGACCCGACAAGCCTAATGATAGTCAAGAAACCTATGGACTTTAGTCCATGGATGAATTG
>DATDTS010000003.1:0-2870 GCA_035290745.1 Candidatus Bilamarchaeaceae archaeon
TATTCTTAAGAACATTCTATTTATTACAAAAGCTACTTGGTGGTCTTGGTCCGAGTTGAATTGGGATTTGTGGCTTTTATGGCATTCATCAAATGAAGGTTATGATTGGGATTTTGATATAGCCACTCAAAGCCAAGTAGTGTCTGGTTCGGTTGACACATCATTATACGCCATGATTATGATAACAGAATATGATTCAAGTTCTTCAGCTTTGGCTCCAGTTCTTCTTAATTATGCAGGGGAGGGTGGAAGTGTTGTTATTCTTAGTTATGCGACACAAAGGGCACCCAAAGACCTTGGCCTGACCTCTTCTTTTGCGCAGAACAATTATCAAACAAATATAAATATCATAGATAATTCCAGTTATCTCACTTCAGGCTTTCCATTAGGGCAGATTACAATCTCCTATTTTTCATTTTTTTGGCGCCTTGGTACTGATTATTCAGGTTCAACATATGCGGTCAGCGGGACAGGTTGGTATCTGCCTCCTCCTGAACAAAATAAGACCGTTCTTGGTCAAAGTGGCAATATAAGGATATGGGGGTTAAGAGAGCCTCTTTATTTGAACTCAAATGGCAATCTTATTACAACAAGAGTTATTGATGATGCAATTATGCAATCAACCATAGGTGAGTAATGTCCAGTCTAAATCAAACGCAAAACTATTAAAACACAAAAGCATAATCCAATTATGGCCTATACTGTTGAACGAACACCTATTGGAATAATAGGAATTGATAAGCTTGTTAGCGGTGGTTTTGAGAAGGATTCTGCAAACATGATACGCGGTGGTACAGGAACAGGCAAGACTATTTTTTCGCTTCAATTCCTTTATACAGCACTTAAGTCAGGTAAGAATGCTGTTTACATAAGTTTTGGTGAATCAAAGAATGCTGTTTATTCCCATGGAAAAATGTTTGGTTGGGATTTTGAAAAATATGAAAAGAAGAACATGTTCGGGTTTCTTCGTTATCCACCACATGAGGTTGCAAGGGTTGTTGAGGGAGGAGGAGGGACTATCAAGGATTTAATCGAAAGTTTAGGTGCAAGAAGCCTTGTTGTTGATTCTTTGAGTGCTTATGCCATGCCTTTTCAATCAGAGTATGCTGCAAACCAGTCAATTCTTGACCTCTTTGAAATGCTTCGTAATTTAAATTGTACAACTCTTGTTACATCTGAGACAGGGGTTTCTATCAGCGACACAGAGACTGAAAAATTAGGTTATTTGATGGACAGTATAATAAATTTATATTATACTACAAAAAATAGGAAGAGAACTCGTTTTCTTGAAATCTTGAAAATGAGAAACACAAACCATTCAACCTCTCTGCACGGATATGAGATAACTACAAAGGGCATTGTAATCAAATCATGAGCGTTATTACTGGTTCGTGAAATTTTTTTGTTAAGAGTTGGGTATTTGTTTATAGCGTGGTCATATGAAGGGTCAAGTTCTTGCTGAATTCTTAGTTGTTTTTTCTGCTTTTTTGGTTTTACTACTTATATATTCAATTATCTTTTCAGAGTATTTGTCTTCATATTTTTCTAGCAATAACAATCTAAAACTTTTTTCAGCGGCTTATAAATTTTCTTCTGCAATTAATTCTGTTTTTATTTCTGGACCAGGGACTTCATATAATTTTTCCATTGATCTTACTGATATGAACATGAGTGTTGATGATAATATTCTTAATGTATGGATTGAAAATAGGTCGGCACTAAGCACTACTTTGCTTACTGAAAGAGTTAATATTCTTCTCAACAACAGTTCTGATATCTCAATTGTTAACAATGGTGGTATGATTGAAGTCAGTTAAAGGTCAGGTTTGGTCAGCAGATATTATTACGGCATCTATTATCTTTTTGATTATTATCCTCATCTTTATTATCTCTTGGAATCAAATTGGGTATAATTGGGATAACTCTCTTAACCAAGATAAACTTTATATTGCAGCATTGTTTGCAAGTGATTCAATTATCTCTAAAAGCGGAGGTGACTGGGAAACTCAGGGTGATTTTGAAAGCGCTTCTTCTTTTGGGTTGGTGGATGAAAGGAACAAGCTCAATAATAAAAAGCTGGAAGTATTACAAACTGCAAATATAACAATTGTTAGGCAAAAACTTGGAGTTGAGCAATATAATTTATTCATCAACATTACTAATGAATCAACATCATACTATCAAATTGGGTCTATTCCTGATGAATTTAATAAAACTGTAGTTATGGAAAGACTAGCAATTCTAAATGAAAGTATTGTAAAGGTGAGGATATACCTATGGGAATGAAAAATTTATTTTTCACGAAAGGCTACATCTTAACTTTTGACAGTCTTATTGCGCTTTTTCTAGCTTTTTTCATGCTTGTACTAATTGCAAACCAGCTTTTTGAACCTCACATACCACGTTCATTATACTTACGGCAAATATCGCAGGATGTTTTAGCTGTTCTTGAAAAAAATGACAGACTGACTGCTTTTGTAAATGGAGTTAATACTAGCGAGGTAAGGGATGTGTTGCGCTTAACAGGTGACTCAATCTGCATTCGTCTTGAATTGCTTGATCAAATTGGGGTTAACAAATCAATAATAAAAGAGGAGTGTGTTGGTACAAGTGAAGAGATACAGGTTTCTTTTAGATTTTATACTCAGGGAAATAATGATTATATGCTAAAATCATATGCATGGTATAGGCGATAAAATGAAAGGATTTTTTGTTTCTCTTGTGACTATAACAATGATCTTAATTCTCTTTTTTCTTTGGTCATCAACAACCAGGGCCTCCATTGACTTTGATCTAAACATATATGAGTCATATTCATCTGCTACTCCAGGATTTTTGGTTGATGACATTTGGTTTGATGTGAATAAAAT
>DATDTS010000004.1:0-9180 GCA_035290745.1 Candidatus Bilamarchaeaceae archaeon
TCGAACTGTAATAAGGAATCAAACCTAAGCATAAATACTGAAATTGGAATGACTGAGCTTACAATCCATGGAAAGTGCAATAGCTGTGGAAATTCTCTTCAGGTAAATTTCTCAGTTGTTGATGCAAGTACCAGCACGTCCACATCAGAACAAGATGATGGTGGACTTTCGGATATTAGTTTAGATGAGAACCTGTTAGAGCCAGAGATAGGAAGCGATGCAATTAAGGATCTGATTGACTAGATATCCAAAACATTAACAATAGAGTCTAGGACGAAGTTCGGTTTTATTTTGGTTTTAGTTATATCAATTTTTTTAGATACGCCAGTCAAAACAAGTGCTGAACTAACCTGTGCATTTTTTGCAGTTAAGATATCAGTATCAAGTCGATCACCAATAACAATTGCCCCTTTTTTTGAAAGATTGTGATCATTCAATATGATCTCAATTGCTTCTTTATGTGGCTTTCCAACTATCGTAGGACTTATTCCAGTTGATGAATAAGAAAACTAACCAAAGCCCCTGCTCCAGGCATAAAACCATCCTCAACCGGAAATGTCATATCCATGTTTGTTGCAAAAAACCTAGCACCATTTGAAATAAATCTAAATGCTTTGCCAAGTTTTTCATAAGTAACTTTTCTATCAAGTCCAACTGCAACAAGATCAGGATCATTGTCAACTATTTTGATATTTTTGCCTTTAAGTTCATCTACAAGGCCGCTTTCAGATACACAAAAAACGCTTTTTTTTGGAAAATTCTTAGAGATATACTCTGCGAGAAGATAGGAGGAAGGGTATAATTCCTCAATGTTTACTTCAATTCCACGCTCACCAAGTTTTTTTTGCAAAGATAAACGTGAACGTGTTGCAGAGTTAGTCATAAAAAAAACATTTTTATCTTGATTTCTTAATTGATGAATTGTTTCTGAAGCTCCTGGGATAAGCGTGTTGCCACGATACAAGGTTCCATCCAAATCAAAAATATAAGTACTAAAAGACATGTAAAACTAATGATTCCAAATCAATAAAATGGTTCCTATACTTATTATTGGTATGAAGGTTGCTTGTTTATTTAGTGGCGGGAAAGATAGCTGCTTTAGTTTATTCTGGGCAATTGCACAGGGATTTGAACCTTTTTTAATTACTGTAAAAGCAGAAGAAGACTCAACAATGTTCCACCATCCTAATATTGAAAAAACAAAACTACAAACCGAAGCAATTGGAATTGAACAGCATTTTCTTGAAACAAATGAAAATGAATGGCATGAAGAATTAAAGGTATTATTGAAAAAAACTAAAGCAGAGGGAATAGTTTCGGGTGCACTAGCAAGTGAATACCAACGAAGAAGAATTGAGAGGGTTGGTGAAGAACTTGATATTCCAACTTATGCACCATTATGGCACAAAGAAGATGTTGTTTTAGAAGAAATGCTTCAATACTTTGAGATATATGTTACTTCTGTCTCTGCTGAAGGACTTGGAAAAGAATTGCTTGGAAAACCATTGAAGAAGTTAATAAACAAAAAGGTCAAAGGAATCCACCCATTGTTAGAGGGAGGAGAAGGAGAAACGTTTGTTTCAAATGCACCCTTCTTCAAAAAGAAATTAGAGATAAAACGATGGGAGATTAAATGGGATGGTATTAGGGGTACAGCAGAGATAAAAAACAGTTAAGGAATCTGCTCTGTAGAAACTTTTGTTAACAGCGCCGCCATATACAAAGGCGCTGCGCCTGCGGTTGGTGCTTGCACCAAGTCGCCCCGAGGCGACCAGCTGCCCGGGCAGCTGCCGCATTGTTGGCGGCAGCGCCTGATGCGGCGCTGTTTAGGAATTCTACAGAGCCAAGGAATCATTTATAAATTTAAAGAACAAATGTTCTTCATGGGTTTATTAAGTTCATTCACCGCTTTCATGAGCAGAGTTATGAAAGCTACAAAACAAGGAGGATTGAACACTAAGGATAGAAAACTCCTTAGTCGATTATTAGAAAGAACAAACAAAAAGAATGTTATTTTAGCGAAGGGAATACTTTCAGCATTATCAGTAGGCGGAGCAACAAAACAGGACGTAGAAAAATTCGGCAGCTTGTTAGAGAATGCATATGAAAGGATCACAAATGAAAAAAAACCTTTCTCAAAAAAAGAGGAAACAGAACTTTCAGATATATTCAAAAAAGCGTTTATATCTGAAAAAGCTGCAAAATGGTTTTCCAGCAATTTAGACGAACTGGTTGCAACAGAAATTGAAGATTTTATAAAAGGAAGACAAATTCTGCCTTCCAAAAAAACAGTCAGATTTGAGACCGAAACAAAAACCGAAAGGAAAAAAACTACAGTGTGAACCTATGAAAATAAAATTAAGCCCTGAACTCTCATACCTAATAGGTTTTTGGAGAAAACGAAAGACTTATGAAGGTCTTGGTATTTTGGGTTCTACTGATCTGCAGGAAATCTTTATAAAAGAGGCACTAGACAAAAAAATAATAACAACAGATAAAATAATCCAAGATGATAAAAAGGCTTTTTTTCACCATACTGCTTATAAAAAATTCTTTTTAGAAGTTGAATACGATCAATTAGAAAGGTTCAAATATTTGAATGAATACGCTGCAAATTATCTTGCTGGTTTGTTTGATTCTGTAGCTGAAGTCGATGAAAAAGGGAGAATTGTTGTTATAAAAAGCAATCAACAAGACGAAATGCTCCTAATAAGGCTTGGTTTTGGTGCACTAAGAACAAAAGGTAAATTAATTGTGGGTAAACCAATTGCATTTCTTACTTTTATTAAGAAATATGTAAAAAGACACAAAGACCATAAAATATTTGAGTATGTTAGTGGTAAAAAGAAAGGTGCTAAGAAGGATGTAGCACCAAAAAATGAGAAAAATTAAAAATATGATCATATAATAGTTGTGAATACTGAGTTGAACACTTAATGGTAGAACAAAAAAACGGTTCTAAGTTTGAACCAAAAAAATTTCTTTTTGTTTCGATTGACGCCCTAATAAGTGATATTGCATGGCAAACCGCCAAAGAAGGACACCAGGTCAAGTATTATATACAAGATAAGGACTACAAGGATTCAGCTGATGGATTTGTGGAAAAAACTGAAGACTGGAAAAAAGAGATTGGCTGGGCAGACATAATTATTTTTGATGATGTCCTTGGCCAGGGAGAAAAAGCTGAAAAGATAAGAAAAGAAGGCAAATTGGTCATAGGCGGCACTGCCTACACAGATAAATTGGAAGATGAACGAAGTTTTGGGCAAGAACAATTAAAGAAAAATGGGGTCAATGTACTTCCTTTTTATGAATTCACAGATTTTAATGAAGCTATTGAGTTTGTTAAAAACAACCCAAATAGGTATGTTATAAAACCAAGTGGAGAAGCTCAAAACAGAAAAAGTCTGCTTTTTGTAGGTGAAGAAGACAATGGTGCAGACGTTATCAGGGTCTTGGAATCTTATAACAAAGTTTTGCCAGGGGTTATAAAATCTTTTCAGCTTCAGAAAAGGATTTCAGGTGTTGAGATTGCTGTTGGTGCGTTCTTTAATGGTAAGAAATTCATAACTCCAATTAATATAAATTTTGAGCATAAAAAATTATTTCCAGGTGATTTAGGCCCACCGACTGGGGAGATGGGCACAACCTGCTTCTGGTCTGAGCCAAATAGACTCTTTACAGCCACCTTGCAAAAAATGGAAACAACATTAGCAAGCGAAGGGTATATTGGTTACATTGACTTGAATTGTATTGTAAATGCAAATGGAATATACCCGCTTGAGTTTACTTCAAGATTTGGTTATCCTACGATATCAATTCAACAGGAAGGAATAGCAATACCTATTGGTGAATTTTTATATAACCTTGCTTCAGGAGAAGATTTTGTATTAAAAACAAAAAAAGGGTTCCAAATTGGGGTAAGGATTGTTGTCCCACCTTTTCCATTTAAGGACAAGATAGCGTCTGCAAATGCAAAAAACAGTACTATTATCTTCAAGAAGCCTGATTTCAACGGTATACACATTGAGGACGTAAAACTTGTGAACGGAGAATGGGCTTTGGCAGGTGAATCAGGAGTCGTATTGATTGTTGTTGGAACAGGCCAGACAATGAAGGAAGCACAAAAGCAGGCTTACCATAGGATAAGGAATATTCTTATTCCACACATGTATTATAGAACAGATATTGGAGATAGATGGTTTGAGGATAGCGATAAACTTCACAACTGGGGTTACTTAAGAGAAGGATAAACCTATTTATTTTCGTTGCCCCAAAAATTAATTATTTTTTTGACAATAGCTTCAAATTCGCCATTTATCGTTTCATTATCAGATAAAACAAAAGGCTTCTGGTCATCAGAAGATTTTGAAATTGTTTTATCCAATTCAATTCTTCCCAAAAAGTTTAATTTCTGCTCTTTTGCAAACTTTTCAACACTTCCCTTTCCAAAAACTTCACCTGCCATATTCTCAATTAAACCTATTATCGGAATTTTAAACCTCTCTGAGAATTTTAATGATCTTTTTGCATCAAGTATTGAAACCTGCTGTGGTGTTGAAACAATAACACAGCCTGCATTTTTACCTATCATCTCCCCTGTAGTTATGTACTCATCACCTGTCCCAGGAGGAAAATCTACAACCAAATAGTCCAACTCACCCCAGTTTATTGTTTTAATAAACTGAAATATTGCCTTATGCTTCATAACCCCTCTCCAAAGCATTGCCTCGTCTTCTTTTTTCGAAAAAAACTGGATTGAGATCATTTTTAGGTTTTTTGAAACTTCTATTGGTAAAATTTTGTTATTATCATCTACAAAAGCAGACTGTTGCTTTACTCCCAGCATTTTTGCTGCATTTGGCCCATGTATGTCAATATCCATAAGGCCTACCTGGCTACCTTTACCAGCAAGCGAAACTGCTAGATTAACAGCAATAGTTGTTTTCCCAACTCCTCCTTTGCCGCTCATTACTAATATTTTTTTTGTGTTTTCTAACTCCATTTACCCACATTAATATTTTTTTTGTATCTATTCTTTAAAACACCACTCACTTCTGGGAAAGCGTTAACCTCTATACAATCACTTATTTATCATTATAGACACAACAAAATCACCTCGATAAAACAAACCTTTTTAATAAATTTTAACGTAACTCTATTCCCGTTCTATTTTTTAACTGTTGAAACGGGTGGGTGTTTCGAATGTCTAACTTGATGGTAATAAAAAGAAATGGAGAAGTCGTCAATTTTGATTCTGGAAGAATAGGTCGTGCGGTTACTAAAGCAGTTATTGCAAGTCAGCAGGAACTAGCGCAAAATGTAATTGATGAATTGGTATTAGACATTACAAATGAAGTAGAAATGAGATTTCAGGAATTCTTCCCTAATGTTGAGAATATACAGGACATTGTTGAAAAACATTTAGTAAAAAAAGGTCTTTATGAGGTTGCAAAATCTTATATATTATACAGAGATAAAAGGAAGAAAGAGAGAGAAGAAGAAAGGAAGAAAACGATACAGAAATCCTTGCTTGGAAAATTAACAGTAAAAAAGAGAGATGGAAGAACAGTAATGTTTGATATTAAAAAAATAAGTGACACAATAAAAAGAGTAAGCAAAGGATTTGACACTGAGATTTCTCCAGAGCTGATATCAAAAGAGGTAATAAAGAATATTTTTGATGGAATCAGCACAGAACAAATTGAGAAGGCACTAATTCTTGCCACGATCTCCTTTATTGAAAGAGACCCATCATATAATTATGCTTCTGCCCGTTTATTTCTCCAAAAGATATACAAAGAGATTATTGGAACTTCAATCAAGAATGATTCAATGGGAGAATCGTATAGAGAAACTTTCAAAGCAAATATAAAAAACGGAGTTGAATTAGGTTTATACGATGAAAGGCTTCTTGGCTTTGATTTGAATAAATTAGCATATGGTCTCAAGCTTGAAAGGGATGAATTATTTGAGTATATGGGAATCCATACATTGTACGAAAGATATTTGATGAAGGATAAAGAAAGAAGGATTGAACTGCCCCAAGCTTTTTGGATGAGAGTTGCTATGGGCCTTGCAATTGATGAAAGGGATAAAAATGAAAAAGCACTAGAGTTTTACGATTTACTTTCCTCACTTAAGTTTGTTTCATCCACACCAACCTTATTCCATTCAGGAACAAATCACCCACAGCTGAGTTCATGCTATTTAACTACAGTTAATGATGATTTAACCCATATATTCAAGTGTTTGGGGGACAATGCACAGTTGTCAAAATGGTCTGGGGGCCTTGGCAATGACTGGACAAATATTAGAGCAACTGGTTCATGGATAAAAAGTACTAATGTTGAAAGCCAGGGTGTAATCCCTTTCCTAAAGATTGCTAATGACGTAACAACTGCAATAAACAGAAGTGGAAAAAGAAGGGGAGCTACTTGTGCATATTTGGAAAATTGGCATCTTGATTTTGAGGACTTCCTGGATTTACGCAAGAATACTGGTGACGAAAGAAGAAGAACACATGATATGAATACTGCAAGCTGGATCCCGGATCTTTTTATGAAAAGGATAATTGCAGACGAATCATGGACATTGTTTTCACCTGAGGAAGTTCCTGAGTTGCATCACATATATGGAAGCAAATTTGAGAGCAAATACACAGAATACGAGCAAAAAGCAAGAAATGGAAAAATTAAGAAACATAAGGTTGTATCGGCAAAGAAATTGTGGAGGAAGATGCTTAGCATGTTATTTGAAACAGGCCATCCGTGGATTACATTCAAAGACCCATCCAATGTTCGCTCTCCTCAAGACCATATGGGTGTTGTTCACAATTCAAACCTTTGTACTGAGATCACGCTCAATACATCCGAAGATGAAACTGCAGTGTGTAATCTAGGTTCAATCAATATTTCTGAGCACATAACACGCGAGGGAGGACTTGATAAAGAGTCCTTAGCTAAGACGGTTAAAACAGCGATAAGAATGCTTGATAATGTAATTGATATCAATTATTATCCAACAGTTGAAGCAAAGAACTCAAACCTTAAGCACAGACCAATTGGATTAGGAATTATGGGCCTACAGGATGCTTTTTTCAAACTCCATATGCCTTTTGATTCAGAACAATCAGTGAAATTTTCTGATAATCTTATGGAGTTTATATCTTATTATGCAATCCTTGGATCGTCTGAAATAGCAAAAGAAAAAGGAGCATACCAATCATATAAAGGTTCAAAATGGGACAGAAATATTTTCCCTATAGATACTATCTCTCTTCTTGAACAGGAAAGAGGAATGAAAATAGAAGTATCCAAAGAGGGAATCCTAGATTGGACTTATGTAAGGAACCATGTTGCTGAGTATGGGATGAGAAATTCAAATACAATGGCAATTGCACCAACTGCGACAATCTCAACAATTAGCGGTTGTTATCCTTGTATAGAACCTATTTACAAGAATCTTTATGTTAAGTCAAATATTAGTGGCGAATTCACGATCGTAAACAAATATCTTGTCAAGGATTTGAAAAAGCGCAATTTATGGAATATGGAAATGTTTGAACAACTTAAATATTATGATGGTAGTGTTCAATTGATTACATCAATTCCAAATGAACTTAAAAAAACCTATAGAGAGGTATTTGAGATTGATTCAGAATACTTGGTTCAACATGCTGCTGTAAGAGGGAAATGGATAGATCAAAGCCAGTCTTTGAACATATTTATGAAAGGTTCATCTGGATCAAAACTAAATGATGTTTACGTATACGCTTGGAAAATGGGATTAAAAACTACATATTACCTTAGAACACTTGGAGCAAGCCAAATAGAAAAATCAACACTTGATGCTAAAAAATATGGTTATACACAAAAAAGGGAATACCAGCAAATGGAAAAGATAGAAGCACCAGTTGAAAAAAAGCTTGCTGCTGTTGAGGTAGCTAACGCTTGTGTTATTTCGTCTGATGTTAATTGTGAGGCCTGTCAGTGATGGTGAGGTTATGGGAATAATAAATAATACAAAAACAGATCCGAATAAGATTTTGCCTATGCAATATTTGTGGGCAAGGGAACATTACAAAGCAGGTGTTGCCAACAATTGGACACCTGAGGAAGTATCAATGCAAAAAGATGTTGAACAATGGAAAAATCCTGAAGCTCTTTCAGAAGATGAGAAAAGACTCATATTATGGAATCTTGGATTCTTCTCAACTGCTGAATCACTAACTGCAAATAACATTGTTTTAGCTGTTTATAGCCATGTTACAAATCCTGAATGCAGACAATACTTGCTTAGACAGGCATTTGAAGAAGCAATTCATACTGATACTTTCATCTATTGCTGTGACACTCTTGGCCTTGATCCAGATGATATTTATAATATGTATAAAACAATTCCTTCAATTAAAGAGAAAGACGATTATGTTGTTGAACTGACAAAATCTATTTTTGATCCATTGTTTACTACAGAAGGAACGGAAAACACACAAAAATTTGTAATGGACATCGTTGGTTTTTACGTTATAATGGAAGGAATCTTCTTTTATGCAGGTTTTGCAATGATGCTTGCATTAAAAAGACAAAACAAAATGATTGGTATTGGAGAACAGTTTGAGTATATAATGAGGGATGAAAGCCTTCATCTTGCTTTTGGCTGTGATTTGATTAATACCATTAGAACAGAAAGCCCAGAGGTTTGGACAAGAGAATTTCAGGAAGAGATTATTGATTTGATAAAGAGATCAGTTGAGCTTGAGAAGAAATATGCCTATGATGCATGTCCAAAGGGATTGTTGGGTATAAATGCATCCCAGTTTGCAGATTATGTGGAATATATTGCTGACAGAAGACTTGAGAGAATTGGATTGCCAAAGCAATATGGAACTGAAAACCCATTTCCATGGATGTCACAATCAGTTGACCTTTCAAAAGAGAAGAACTTCTTTGAAACTCGAGTTACTGAGTATCAAACAGCAGGATCTTTAGACTGGGACTGAACTACAAATTTTTTAGCCATCCTATAATTTCTTTTTTTAATTTATTTCCATAGCGCCCTTTAAAAAAATGACCAGCACCTTGAATGGTAAACAGTTTGCTTTTTTTGTTCAGGGAGCTTATCAATGATTTGGAATGATTTATTGGTGTATCATCATCTTTTGTTCCATGAATTATTAAA
>DATDTS010000005.1:0-11910 GCA_035290745.1 Candidatus Bilamarchaeaceae archaeon
ATTTGCAGAAGCATAAATTCCAATTGCAACTAATGGTACTGCCCAGAATCCAAATGTTGAGAATGAAATAACTGCCAAACCAGACCATATTGCTGTGTTTGCAACTGTAAGTAAAGCAACTGGCTTATCTAGGTCTTCCCAGGATTGTTTTAGGTTTGTCGTAATTGAATCAGATTTGTATTCGTGCATTTCGTTTCTTACTATTTCGTTTCCCTTTTTTATTTTATCAAGATTGTTTAATTCGCTAAGTCCTCTTTTGATGACCATTACAAATAACCCTCCTAAAACAAAAAAATGAATGTTCATTCTACCTAAGGCAAAAAAACCTAAAGTTGCTCCTCCAATAGAAAACATAAAACTATCTACTGAATCAAAAAATCTATCTTTTTGTTTTTTCCATCCATTTGTAAATCTTTCAATATTGTCTAAAACAGATAAGGTTGCTAATCCGGTAACAATTGTTGATGCGAATAAAGCACTTTGACCTAAAATCGTATTAAATGTAATAGACTGCGAATTCAGAAAATCCAAAACATGAGACCCAGCTAAAAAAGAAGCTGCAGCTACTGCAGGCATCCTTACAAAAACATCTAAGAATAAGCTTCTTGATTTAATGTCAACTGGATGTCGTTCTGCATTTTTTTCGCGTATTTTTGCATTTTCTTCAAGTATTTTTAGATCCCGATTTACCAAATCTAAACTAAGTTTTGATATTGAGTCAAAACAATTTATTCGAGCTGATTTTTCACTCAACCAAGTGATAGTTCTACAAAGTGCTCGATCATTAGAATATCCAGTTCTTTTTATTTCACCAGAAACTTCTTCTGCCAAATCCCCAAGTTTCATTGCAACATCCTGTGGAGTTGTTTCACTTCGTCCTGCCATTTGTTTAATTTCACTAAATACTTCTGCACATCTTCGCCACATTCTTGCGTAAAAAAGATTTTCATCCCTTCCATTTACTTTTCCTATCTCTCTTTCGTATTCTTCCCTTAGTGCAGGCAACTTTTCTTTTAATTTCCTTGGCAAAAGTGCTTTTGCAATTCCTGATTGTGAGGATAATTCTGCTGACAACAAATAACCATGCCACGTTCTTCTTGGATGGGTTATTGCATCTGTTAGTTGCCTAACTCTAGGACCATTAAAAGTAAGCCTTTTCATCTAATAAAATATGGAAAGAAGTGTTTATAAATATTGGTAATTTGTGGTAAACTCCAAGAAGTTTCTTTCTCTTCTGGTAGCTATTCAACTTCCTTATTTTTTGCACAAGCTTTCATGAATCCCAAAAACATTGGGCTTGGACTTTCTAACCTTGAGCTGAGCTCAGGATGGAATTGTGTGCCCATGAAAAATGGATGTTCCATGATTTCTGCAATTTGCATTATATTCCCCTTAGGTGCTCTTCCTGAAAAAACTAATCCGTTTTCCTCAAGTTGCTGGATATACTCAGGATTTATCTCGTATCTATGCCTGAATCTTTCCCGTGCTAATTCTGAATTATAAGCCTCATATGCACGTGTGTCTTTTTTTATAATAACATCTTGGCCTCCAAGCCTTAAGGTTCCGCCCATATCAAGCATTGATTCTTTTTCAGGAAGTATCTTCACTACCTTATGCAAAACTTTTTTGTCAAATTCAGTTGAATTTGCTTCACTAAGTCCACAAACATTTCTTGCATATTCAATAACCATCAATTGCATTCCCAAACACAATCCCAAGTATGGTTTTTTGCTTTCTCTTGCATGTTTTATTGCCTTTATTTTTCCTTCTATTCCGCGTTTTCCAAATCCTCCTGGAACAACAATACCGTCAAAACCGTCTATTATATGGGTTATATCATCAAATTTTTCAAGCTCAGCTGATTCAACAAACGTTATTTTTACCTTATGATCAATAGCTGCAGCTGCATGGACTATTGCTTCCTTTACACTTACATATGCATCTTTTACCGCAGTGTATTTTCCAATAAGACCTATATCCAATTCTTTTTTTGCTGGTTCAATCACTCTATTAACAATTTTTCTCCAAGCTTCAATCCCATCAGTATCTTTTCTTAGTTTTAGTTTTTCTGCAATTATGTCATACAACCCTTGTTTTTCTAAGACTAGAGGTAATTCATAAACTGTTTCAATAAAAGGGTCATCAACAACTGCTTTTTCAGGAACATTGCAATAAAGGGAAATCTTTGTCCTAGCTTCGCTTGTTAGTTTTTCCTGTTCTCTACATATTATCATATGTGGTTGAATTCCTAAACTTTGTAACAGTCTTGTAGCTTGTTGGGTTGGCTTTGTTTTTTGCTCTCCTTCTGACAAACTTGGAAGATAACTAAGTTGGATAAACATGCATTCCTCCTCTGCCATTAATTGTCTCATCGCTTCCAAGAAATATCCGTTTTCTAAATCTCCTACTGTTCCACCTACCTCTATTAACACGATATCAGAGTTAGTTTCTGCCCCTACATTCTTGACCCAGTTTTTTATTTCATCTGTTAAATGAGGTACAAATTGTACATCCCTTCCTAAATACTCGCCCTTTCGTTCTTTTTGTATTATCCTTTGAAATAGTTTTCCACCAGTTATGCTTGAGTTGCCAGATACGTTTATGTTAAGGAATCTTTCATATGTTCCAAAATCCATATCAACTTCTGTGCCATCATCTAATACAAAAACTTCGCCGTGTCTAAATGGGTTCATTGTCCCACAATCAATGTTCAAGTAACCATCAAATTTGATTGGGACTACCTTGTAGTCTCTTATTGCAAGGAGTTTACAAATAGAAGCAGTGACGATCCCCTTGCCGAGTCCTGACATGATAGACCCAGCAACTACTATGAATTTTGATTTTTTTTCAGTCATAAGGGATAATATATAAATAAAAGTTATATAAATGTTTATCGTTTTTTTATTGTACTATAAAAAGTACAATGAAATTTGTGAACTGGCCGCAGTTCACATCTTTTTACTTAAATCTTATTTAAGGCTTCCTTTATTTTTTCGCCACTGGTTTTTGTTACGATTATTGGTATCCTTTCCCTTTCGGAAATCTTAAGCGCAAGTTTGTCCATCTTGTCCATATCTATTCCCTGAAACACAACTGCTGATGGTTTTGAGGGATTTACTCTTATGACAACCATTGGGCTTCTTCCAGTTGTTACCCCAGTGAATATAAATACACGCTCATTTATATTGCCATAAAGGTTTTGGAAATAGGTGAACGGCATCTCAAGTATAACCTTTAAACTGTCTATGAGCGTATAACCATAAACTTTTTTTGTTTCGAGCAAGTCGATGTTTGTTATAGCCTGTCCTTTTATTAGGTTTACAAAATCAAGAAGGGTTATGCCTCTAGCAAATTCATGAACCTCAAAAAACTCGTTTGTTGGCTTATGGCTTCCAGTTAATTTTTGCGATATTGTTCCTCCTTTTGCAATATCTATGTTGAATATCGCGCTTACAAATCTTTTTACTATAACACTTCCTGGAGACTTTCTCCTGTTTCCTTCGTAATCACTTATTGTTGAGACGGTTATGGATAGATGTCTTGCCAATTCTACCTGACTAATTCCGAATATCTCTCTCCATTTCTTCATTGTTGCTCCTGGGTCATCGGATAATACGATTTCACCAGCGATTTCCATTTGTATTTTATCCACGCAACCACCTTAAATGGAAAGAATTGAACTTGTTCAATTTGATTTCCATTTGTATTTTGTCCATTTGCTCACCAAAAACATCTAATAAAACTATAATGTTAGACAACTGTTTAAATACATTTCGTCAAACCCCGAACTACTAGGTTGGGCTCCACCAGTAATCCAGTATTTACTCCTGCTGCTTCAAATAATTAACAGCATTTTTAAAAATTAAAAGGCCTTGCGCATTTTTTATACCAAAGACCCAGTTTGGACAATTTTCCACGAACCCAAAAGAATCTGGCAATGGGACCATTCCAAACACCCTACCAGTTTTGTCACACACTCCAGCAATCCCATTTCTTGATCCACTTGGTTCTGAAACTATTTTTTTTGCCTTATCAATATACTGCAAAGCGTGCAAATTCTCCTTCATTAGCTTTTCTAGAACATCTTGATTGCAATAAAATTTACTACTATAATTTCTTACAGGCAGTGTCATATAACTTATGTCTTTTGTGAAAATGCACGGTGAATTTTTGTTTATTTTAAAGGACATCCATCTGTTTATGTACTCTCCATTTTGATTTGTGGTGAGTGTTACCTCTTGTTTCAGATTGGTGTTTGGAAGAATTCCCATCTTTACAAGCACTTGAAATCCATTTGAGATGCCAAGTATTAGTTTTTTTTGATTAATAAACTCTGTTAAGCTGTCTCCTAACTTATATCTTATCTTTGTTGCAAGGGCCTTTCCAGGGCCCAACGCATCCCCAAAAGAGGAACCACCAGGTATGACCAAAAAATTAAAATCTTCAAGCATTTTTCTTTTTTCTACTAACCTATTAACATGAACTATCTTTGCTTTCCCCCCAACCTTCTCAATGCAATATTTTGTTTCATGTTCAGTGTTCAGGCCAAAACCTGAAAGGACCAGTGCATTTGTTTCCATATAACTATAATGTCCAGGAAAAGTTAAAACAGTTTCTGAGTCTATTTGTTTGTTATTACCTGAATTCGCCAGTTAGTTATAATTGCTTGTGGCAGGTGGCTAGTAGCCTGTGGCCAACGGCCAATAGCTAATTGCCAAAAGCCAAGCATCCTCTCAAGAGGATGAATTTAAGTTACTAGTATTCAATCTCAACTTCTCCTTTCGTTACCCTTATCTGGCATGCAAGCCTGCTTCCCCCAGGCAATCCAAGTCTATTGATTGTTTGTTCCTCTTTTTGTGTTTTTTTATTAATATTCTCAGAACCTTTTGCAATTGAACAAACACACGTTCCACAATCTCCTTGCTCGCATCCAAATAACATACCTGACTCTTTTTTTACATATTCTTTTATTGCAGCCCCATCCGGAACTTCGACTTCAATTCCTTCGTTTAAAACTTTTATTTTTGCCATATCCTGACCTCAATATTCAATCTTTTTAACTATTGGATTTTGGTATATTTTTATCCCAGTAGCTTTCTCAAGTTCTCTAAACATTTCTTTATCCTTCTCAAAATAAGTAACAAAACCAATCCCTGCTTTTCTATCTTTTGTTTTAATCAAGATCCCAAAAGACAAACGTGTTAGACCTAAACTTATATATTTAATATCTGACAGTTCCTGTTTTCCGATCATAGTGTACAGCACAACTTTATTCTTCTCAATTTCAACTCTTATTACGTGTTTAACAACCAACCACACTATTGGTAATGTAAAGAAAACAGCAGACACTATAAAAAACACAAGAAATTCAACTGGAAGCTCTTTTGTTAGTAAGTTCTTTACCGAAACTATTACAAAGAATAAAGAGAAAATGGATATGAAAACAGGAATAATCAAATAAGTATTTTTTCTTTTGTATACCCTCAATCGAACACCAGTTTAGTTTGTTTTATTGTTTCCAATGTTTTCCATTTCTGTCTTATATATGGTTCTAGTTCCTTAAGATGCTTCCTTAAAGCATCTCTTGTTTTCTCATCAGATGGATAGCCTGAACCAAAATCAATCCCAGTTTTTTCTTTAATCTCCTCTACTTTAGCATCTCTCATTATCTTTGCATAAATTGATGCTGCACCTACGATTGGATAATTTTCGTCTGCCTTATGTTGTGCCTGAAATTTTTTAACTCCAAATTTTTCCATTCTTTTCTGAAAAGTCCATGAATATCTATCAGGTAAATCAATCATTACATCCCCATTCACATTCTTAAGAAGTTCTGCCATTTTTTTGGCTTCAATATCATTTAAACTCATCTTTTCCATCAGCAGGTTTAATTCTTCTGCAGTTATTTCTGCTATTTTAAATTTGCAGAACTTTTTCAACTCCTGATAAATCTCTTCCCTTTTTTGCTTTGTTAATTTTTTCGAATCTGTTTTTACAAGGTCATTGAGTCTTTTTTCATCTCTTCTTTCACATGAGCATAGGCATATAACTAACGATGAAATGACGGGTCCTCTTCCGGCTTCATCCAAACCAATAATAAGACTCATAATAAGAATTTGTTTTATTTGTTTAAAAAGATAACTAATAATAAAATATTAAAAAAATTAAAAAAAACCAAAGATCTTTATGAAATTTTTAGAAAAATTTCAGTAAACAAGATTTCTTTTTTCTACAATAACAAAATCTCCAACTGCTAGAACACTTTCATATGGAACAAAGATCATTCCATCATCTTTTTTCATTCTTTCTGCAAACTGGCTGTCAGGATTTGGTTCAATAACTAAGGTTTCTATTTTACCTGTTACTTCATTAATATTTAAATCAACCATTCTTCCAAAATCCTCACCGTCATTGGTAATTACCTTTTTACCAGAAAGTTGTCTCGCAATAACATACTTCGCCATTTGATCACCGTGATGTTCGCTCTACTATACACTGTAGTCAAAAGTTTATAAACCTATGTTGAGATCTTATAAAACTTATTAAATTATTGGTTTGTGTATGGAATTTTTAAAGGTTTCTTGGATTGAAGTTGCAAATATGTGTGAGAGTCTAATAAAGAAAATGGATTTTAAACCAGATATTTTAGTTGGTATTTCAAGAGGCGGCCTTATCCCAGTAAGAATCTTTTCTGATTTGTTGGATAACCATAATGTTACAATAATCAAAATAGAGTTTTATAAAACAATTAATCAAACAAGTGGGTTTCCGAAAATAACTCAGCCATTGGCAGTTGATGTGAAGGGCAAGAAAGTTCTGATTGTTGATGATGTTTCGGATACAGGAAGAAGTTTGGCTGTTGCTAAAGACCATATCCAAAGATCAGGAGCAAAAGAGATAAAAGTCGCGACTTTGCATTACAAGCCCCACTCAACTTTCAAACCAGATTATTTTGTAGGTCAAACAAGTGCTTGGATTGTTTATCCTTGGGAAGTTCATGAAACTGAAAGGGAGTTAAAAAAGAAGTCTTGATTTTATAATCTTTTTCTAAATATACACAACCAACTAAGTAATTCCGATTTCATTATCTGAGAGTTACCTCCGATTGTTCGTCGCAACGAACAATGGATGTCATGAACAGCGAACCGTTCATGAACATGCTCGTAATCGAATCATCGATTACGACACCATAAATCGACGCGTCGATTTATCGGTCGTTTGGTTGTGGATAGTTGATCCAACTTATTTAGTTGGATCAGTATAATCGACCATATTAAATAATTAGGAAAATAAATAATTAGAAAAGTAAAAATAGAAAATGGGCCTCTGTTTGAAGTAAACTTCAAAATGCCCCATTTTGTAAAAATAAAATGGGCCTGCCGAGATGTGTCCAACTCTTTTTCCGTTAACGCTTTTTGCGAGCGCAAGCGAAGTAAAAAGGGTTATTGAATTCCCGAAACTTTTGGTTTTTGATGAAACTTTTTCCAAAAAGTTTCCTCGGGACCTACGGCTTGCTCAGACGTAGCGGAAACTTTTTCTTAAAAAGTTTCCTGTATTAGATGAGGTCGTATAAGACCGTCGCTCTAACCGGGCTGAGCTACAGGCCCATAGCACTTTTCATAAGTGCATAATTATGTTAAAAGCGCCCAAAACTTCTTAAGGCTATACGGTTGTCTTTTCCAAGGTTTCACAGTGAAATTACAAAATTTCACTTGAAACATTTGAACCTTTGTTCAAATCGTTTTGGCATATGTATGCAACCTAACACAAGAATTGCAGTGTGCCTTTTTCCAAGGTTTTTGGCATCAGTATATAAGAAGCCAAAAAGCTTATAGAAATAATTAAAAGGTTAGAGTACTAGAATGTAGCATGAAAAACGCAATTTTATTTCTGGTTTTGTTAGGTTTATTATTTGCAGGGGTTGCTGAAGAAGGAGATTATACTATTAATAACCTTGAAAAGAAGGACGGCATAAAAATAGGTGATAAATATTTTGTTGTTGAAGACATATCACTTGTAAATGCTCAGTATGGGCTTGGATGTAAAAGATCCACCTCATTTGATTATAAGGTCTATAAAAAAACTACAAATTTTGGTATACCCTCCGTCTCAACACTTGACTCTGGTACTCTAAACGAAGGTGAAACATATTCACTTCCAGTTCCTAAGCCAAGCAGTGGTGTTTTTGGTGATGGTGCTGGAGAAGTTGTTATTACTGTTGAAGACATTTCTTCTAATCCGAGTGATTCCTTTGCATTAGGTTGTGGTTCTTACACTCCAAACGTAGATCTTAGCGTCAACGTTCCTGCAGTTAATACATGCACTGATCCAGATGGTGCTGATCAAGATTTTTTAAATGCAGGAAGTTTTAATGTAAGACGGTATCAATCAACTTCTAATAGTAGGTATACTTACACCCTTCAGAGTCTTGGTGGAGCAACTATTTATGGTTTTATTACTTATGATATCCAAACTACTGAAATAGCTTCAACAACTTACAGTGATTCATGTGCAACTGGCCTTAAGGTTAGCGAAGCAACATGTGCAGATGGTTTTGATCCAGATTATGAAACTTATGGATGTGATTTTTATGTTGGTCCAGATTACACTTGTCAAGCTGGCGCGTGTGTAGCACCTGCTGAAGCACCACCTGAATGTGAAAATGATGCAGATTGTGAAAATCCAAACCTTGTTTGCTTTAACAACCAATGCGGTCCTGCCATAGGAGAACCATGCGAGAATGATGCAGAATGTTCGCAGGGATTAACATGTAGCGATGACAACGTTTGCGTTGAATGTTCCATTTCAAAAGAATGTGCAAACTTTGAGATATGTTTCAGTGGAAACTGTGTTGAAGGTGAACCTTTGGACTGCAATGGTGATAACAACAATTGTGGAGGAGACATGATCTGCAACGTGGATGGTTCATGTGTTTTGTCTGCAGCAGAATGCACTGTTAATGCAGACTGTGAAGATCCAACTCTTAGATGTCAAGATAATGAGTGTGTTCCAATAGGGGCAGTTGAATGCAATAACAACAATGATTGTGAAGATGATGAACTATGCAGAGAAAACGAATGTGTTCAAAATCCTGACGAAGAGTCATTTTGTAGTGGCACTAGATTAGATCTTGGTGATTCTTTTGATGTTGGCCCTTACACGTTTGAACTTAACCGTATACTTCCTGGAGATGATTGCAACGAGGCTAAGATCAGGGTTTACAAGGATGATGATTTGGTTGAAACAATTACAAAGTGCCCAAGATCCAGTGAATATAGTGTAGATGCGTCTTCATCTGTCAGAATATGCCGTGTTGATAATTCAGAAGATTTTGGTATTTTTGAATTTAGTGTTGGTGATGGCCTAGTTCACTATTGTGATGATTCCGATGGAGGAAACTTTCCTTCCAAAAAAGGTACAATTTCCTGGGGCACAAAGAACTTTGAGGGGGGAGTGATGGACAGGACAACTAATACAGATGTTTGTAATGACGAAAATTCTGTAACTGAATATTATTGTGATTCTCTTAATTATGGCAAGCAAGAAGAAACGACATGTCCAAATAACGGAGTTTGTAAAGATGGGGCATGCGCTGAAGGAACACAACAAGTTAAAGTAAGACTTGAAAAAGGCTGGAACTCATTTTCAGTTCCATTGCAGAACTTTAAGCAACTCTCTTCAAGTTGTGGTGAACTAAAATTATGGACACACGATCCAAACGTCGGAAAATATGTTAAGCCTTCATCACTTGCAAAGGCAAATGGTTATTGGCATTATTCTGACAAATCCTGCGAGATTACATTTCAAGGGGAAACTTATGGTTTTAGTGGAGTTAAACTTAAGAAAGGATGGAACCAGGTAGGGTCTTCAACAGAAAAACAAAGCCTAAGTGATCTTTTGGTTACGTGTGATGTTGTGCATGGGCCTTGGTCTTATAATCCTGTTGAAAAAACTTATGAATTATCAGACGAAATGGAACCAGGCAAGGGATACTTTGTAAAAGTAAGTAATGATTGTCAAATGGAGGGATGAAAATGGCTAACGCTCATTTAGATGATATAGCAGATGAAATACATGGGCCTGCAAATAAGAATATAGAAGTTGCAAAACCAGTGGAAACACCAAAACCAGCTCCACAACCAGCACAAGAGAAATCAAAGTCTTCATTTCCTATAATCCCTATTGTTGTTATCTTGCTTATTCTAGGTGCATTATACTATGGGTATACACAAGGTTTCTTTGATTCATTTTTTGAAAAGAAAGATGAAAAACCGACAGAACCTAAGGAAAACAAAACAACAACTATAAAAAATAACACTCCAATTAAAACAGTTGAAAATGATGGTCCACCACCACTTCCTGATGAGTTTTTTGGTGATTGAGGTTTGAGTGATTGGGATGGTCGACATAAAATCCTTTATCTTAATGATTTTAGTTCTGACCTCTCTTTCATCAGCTGCAACCTTATCAGTAAATGGAACAGGAGCAAATTGTTTAGTTGGGACACAAACAAACTATTCAACAATACAAGCAGCAGTTAACGCAGCTACAGCAGGAGATACAGTTCGTGTATGCAGGAATTCAACTGTAGGTTATAACGAAACCCTGATTGTTAACAAATCTCTAAACATTTACGGTAATGAGTCATTTGTTCTTGTACGCGCTGCAAATGTTTCTCTTCCAGTTTTTGCTGTTAATGCAACTTATGTTAATATAACTAATCTTACTATTACTGGCGCAACAAGCTCATATGGTATTCGTCTTAATTCAACCTCTGGCAATGCACATATATGGGAAGTTAATGCAAGTGGCAACAATTATGGGTTCTTCCTTGATTCAAGTTCCAACAACAATCTAACTAACAATACTGCTAATGGAAGTTCAAATTATGGTATCTCAGTATATACAGGTTCCAGTAACAACACTGTTGCCTTCAACACTGTCCATAATGGGTCCGGTTCAGGCATTCAGGTTTCTCAAAATCAAAATAATACTTTCACATCAAATAGCGTTTATAATATGACAACTTATAGTATGTTTTTATCCCTTAGTCATAACAACACATTCACCAATAATACGTTTAACAATTCCTGGTATGGCCCTCTTCTTCAAAGCTCTGATGAGAATGTTTTAGTAAGTAATACAATGGCTGGTAATAGTCTTGACGGCCTCCAACTTCAGGGTAGTGACAACAATAACATAAGCTCAAACACTATTTTCGGCAATTTTCAAATTGGCATTAATGTAATTTCCGGCTCCCAAAATAACCGTATTTTTTCAAATAGCATCTATAACCATACAAATGGTACAGCTACTGGCATTATTTTCACAAGCATCAATGTTGTTAACCATGTTTATAACAACCCTATAATAACAAACAACACGTATGGCATTTATCTGAATCAAAGCAATTTTACAAATATTACTAACAATACAGCTTACAATAACTCTATTAATGGCTTTTATTTTTCTGCTAGTTCAAATAATACTATTACTTCTAATACTGCATATAATAATTCACAAAACGGTTTTAGACTCGTGAGTAGTTCAGATAACAATACAATCCTCTCAAATACAGCAAGTAATAATACTCTAGATGGTTTTAGCTTAAATCCTTCATCTAGCAATAACCTCAGTGGAAATATGGCAAATGATAATCTAAGAATTGGTTATCTTCTTATTGGAAACAATAATACTATCAACAATAATACTGCAAAAAACAATATTCTGGCCGGCTTTGTAATACAAGCTAGCACAGGTAATAATCTAAGTCTAAATAACGCTACCAATAATTCTGTGCAATATCAACTTTCATCAAATGCAAATGTAACCTTCACCGGAATAAACTACGCTTTATCTACACCAAGCAATGGATTGGACCTTAACATTACCGGAGGCAGTAATGGTACT
>DATDTS010000006.1:0-17638 GCA_035290745.1 Candidatus Bilamarchaeaceae archaeon
CACCAATTGTGGAATGAGACGGATTTGCTGAATCTTCAGGATGTGGAACTGATGAAGCATGATCTACTTCAGCAGCCCCTACGTGTGCAAGTCTATAATGCCACCACGCGTCAGCATTATTTAACCAAGCATGACGCTGGAATGAATGGTCCCCCTCCCATTCTGAATCATGCAGCATATCATGATGCCACCACAAAAACCACTCGGAGAAACCATGGCCTTCGTGCACTTGGGGATTGTTCTCTCCGGTTTCGTGATTTGAAGCTTCCGCATGATGAAACCATAAATACACTTCAAGCGTATGTGCAAGCCAGTCATGATGTGAGCCACCGACAAAATGTAAATGATCATCATTAACTGCATGAATCCAAAATTCAGAATGTGTATGAACTCCAGCTAACCAACTATGTATTGCATGCTCTATTTGAGCTTGTTCCTCGATAACAAAATGAAATTGCGTATGAAAATCATGCGCTGTGTGGTCTCCTCCCCAGTAGTGGTGCATATCAGCAAATGCATTATGTGATTGCCCTGCAAGCAATGCAAGAAGATGAGCGTTAAGAACTATCTTTTGAAGGACTATTTCTGAAGTACATTGCTCTCTTTTGCTTGACATGATTGGTGAAAAAGAAAGTAAAGTAGTAGGTGAAGCAGATCCAGATTTAGAAGTCGATGTAAATGTTGGCGCATGAGTTTTTAATTCTGGAATCCACCTTAACCAAGTTCCCCAGCTTGTATGTCCGGCTACAAAATCAGATGGCACATGATGATCTTTTAGACCCAAGAAGCTAGCTAAAGCGGGCGATAGGCTTGATATATGTGAGATAATTTTAGCACCCAAAAATCCAAAATCACTAAATGCATGAAGTTGAATCTCACCTGATTTTGTAATAAACAAGGCAAACGAAGAGACTTCAGGATTCTTTAAAGCTTCTTGAACAGCTAATTGTAATTTTTGAAGAACTAACAATTGAGGTTCTGAAAAGCCAGAGGCAGATTCAATACCTGGGGCTGATGAACCAGCTGATGATGAAGAGTTAGAAGATGCATGAGGATCAGCAAAAAGGGAGCTTGGAGTAGAAACTGAAATTCCTTTCTGTGTATAATAATTTGCATAGCCTAAATAAGACCAAACACCCCAACCCTTATGTTGTTTTTTGCAATAACCCCAAACAAAAGTTCCACCACGATTTCTAGTTCCACCAAACCAAGGACGAATTTCTCGTTCTGAGTAAACATGAATGCCTTCTGGAACAACAGCTTCTGGCACTTTGCCAGAGCTAAATCTAGGCATTTGAGAAGCATGCAAGGTATTCAAACTGCCTCTTGTAAAAATTAAAGAACCCATAACGAAGTAATGAAACTACATTAACTATAAAAACCTTATCAAGCAAACCTCAAAAATTACGACAAAAATCTGAATCCTGCCTCATCTAGAAATTCGTTTATTTTGTTGTCTGGTATTGATGCTCCTGCTGCAATTTTATGTCCGCCGCCAATTCCTTTTACCTTTTCAGCTGCTTGTCTCATGATATTACCAAGATTCAATCCCTTAGTTACTAATTTATAAGTTCCACGAGAAGAGAATTTCAATGAATTATGCTCCCCAATTGAAACACCAATAATTGGTTTTTCTGACATAGGATTTAGATACATGCCACAAACAATGCCTATAATCCCCTCATCAATCACATTTCTTGCATCTAAAAAATAAAACTTGCCAAAATCTTGTACATTCCTAGAGGCAAACTCAATTCCGTCTCGTATCATTTTTCTGTGGTACCTAAGGAACTCTTTTGCTTTCTGGTATGCTTCAGGAACGCCAAGACAGACAGAAATCCCAAGATCTCCCTGTCCATGTCTTCCGCATGCATTTAAAAGTGTTGAAAATTCGTTTGCCTCATACATCTCAGTTCCTTTTGGTTGGGTAAGTACAACATATGATTCGCCTATAAGATCCTCTGCCTTTTTAATCTGGTTTAAATTGATAAGAGTTGTTGCAAGTTCAGACACTAATTTTCTTTTTTCTTCGAGGGATAAATCAGAATAGGTCCTCCATTTCTCACCGTCCTTCATGGGAATACCAAGCTTGCTCAAAAGTGAAATAACTGCTGATTCATTATACGATAAACCTGGTATATATGGATTATCCGAATAAAGAAGAAATTGTAGTATAGAACGAGAGAATCGGCCATAAAAACAAAGGTCATTTTCAATTTTTATTAGGTTTTTTCTCACTGCTTTTTCCAGAAGAAAACGATTTGCGCCTTGAAATGGAGATTGCATATCCCCTATGGCACCAACAACACCAAGATCTTCTTTTTCATCAAAAACTAAAGAGGCAGTTCCAGAGGAACTTAGCTCAGTGCCACCATCAATGCCAAAAAGAAGCGGATTTATTTGGAATTTGGTTATGTCTTTTGTTTGGTGATGATCTATTATAAGAACTTCTTTGAGTTCGTTTACTCTTGGATTCCCACCACCAAGATCAACAAATATTACTTCTTTTTCCTTTGATAATTCATCTATTGCAATATCGTCCAATTTTTTTATGCATCTTGAATGATATGTTTTATTTCTTGATTTGAATGCATTGATGACTATTGAGCCAGAAGTTATGCCGTCTGCGTCATGATGATGAACTATTATCGGATCAGACATTGAGAACGCATACTTTCTTGCCTCTTCGCATTTTTCAAGAAATTTTTCCATAAATGAGATTTCTTCGAACTTAATAAAAAACTAGGTTTTTAAGGATTAACTGTAAAACACAAAAATGAATAAATATTATTCACTTGCCTTGGTCTTTATTATATTCGCCACATTTTCATTTTCAGCAGTTTACCAAGTAAACCTAACAGCAGTGTACTCTTCGTTCAAATGATATACACTACTTTAAATTAATTATGTGAGTGGTTATGCTATGATAAAGATTCCGCGTTGTATGAGTACGCAGCATCCAGATAATATAACCAACCCTTTTTTCTCAGATAGTGAAGTACTTTATGGAGAAGCGGAAGTTAAGGAAGCTTTTTACGTGTTTTCTGAACTACAGATTACAGAACAAATGTGGGATAGTGAAGGAAAGGAAGTTGACAACCAGGTAGTTGAAAAACTTCTCTCAAACCACACTGACTTTTTTAAAAGAAAGAAATTGGGCAAGGACCTTTTTTTAACGTATCGTGCGCCAAACCCTGCTGTTGAAAAAGAACAAGGGAAGATATTGCTTGAAACACTCCATAGCATCCCAAGAGCTTTTGATGTGGCACAACCTATAAACGAAGGAATAGCACCAATATTTGAGGTAATATTACCAATGACTACTAGTGCAGAAGAACTTGAGATGGTTAAAAGCTATTATGAGAAAATTATAATAGGACAAAAAAATACAAAGGTAGGGCATATTACCATAAAGGAATGGGTTGGGGATTTTCAGCCAGAAACAATTAATGTAATTCCATTGTTTGAGAATTATGATTCATTCCTGAGCTGCAGAGAAATTCTAAAAAAATACCTTAACAACAAAAAGTTTGAGTATCAGAGAGTTTTCCTCGCAAGAAGTGATCCTGCATTAAATTATGGATCTGTTCCGGCTGTTCTGATGGCAAAGATTGCACTACAAAACTTATATTTCTTAGAAAAGGAAGCTTCAGTTGAGATATATCCAATTCTAGGAGTTGGAGGCGCTCCGTTTAGGGGAAACTTCAGACCAGATAATATATCAAATTGCATGAATGAATACCCAAGTGTACAAACATTTACTATTCAATCCTCATTCAAATATGATCACAACTTTAGAGAAGTTGTTAAAGCAGTTGATGAAATAAAAAGCATAAGAAGAAAAAAACCATTAATGATAGATGAAACAGAAGCAATTAGCATCATATCAAAAATAAAACACGAATATCAAAAACAAATGCTTAGTATGGTTGATTTGATAAACTATGTTGCGTTATATGTTCCTTCAAAAAGAATGAGAAAACTCCATGTAGGTCTTTTTGGTTACTCAAGAGCAGTTGGAAATGTAAAACTACCAAGGGCCATTAAATTCTGTGCTTCTTTCTATTCTTTGGGCCTTCCACCTGAGATACTTGGATTAAGCGCATTGGATGATAAGGAGTTTGAGAAATTGCACGATTATTACACAAATCTTGATGAGGATCTAAATGAGGTATTTGGTTATCTGTGTTTGAAGAACCTTGAAAAATTACCGCCAATTGTAAGAAAAGGAGTAAAAAAAGTACTTGAATGGGTTGAGTATGAACCTAATGAAAGATACGAAGCATTAACAGAAAATATTTTTTCAAAAGTAAGAAAGAATAAGGATATAAGCCATGAGGTTAGACAAGCGGCATTTTTGAGAAAATTTTTAGGTTAGTTGATAACTATGACAGATCTATACAAGGAATCTCTAGAATTACATAAAAAATTCAAGGGAAAGCTAGCAATAGCAGGAAGAATGATCATAAAAAACATGCATGATATGTCAGTATATTATACTCCAGGTGTTGCTGAACCATGCAGAGTAATAAATAGAAATAAAGAGATGGCTTATGATTTCACATTTAAGAATAACACAGTTGGTATAATAACGGATGGAACAAGAGTTTTAGGCTTGGGAAATATTGGTCCAGAAGCATCCTTGCCAGTAATGGAAGGAAAAGCACTGATAATGAAGCAATTTGCTAATATTGATGCAATCCCAATATGCCTTAAAACAAAAACAGCTGATGAGTTCAGCGAAACCGTAGAAAGACTAGAACCAATTTTTGGAGCGATTAATCTTGAGGATATAGAAACCCCAAAGGTATGGGATATTGAAAGACGATTGAGTGATTCACTCTCAATTCCAGTTTTTCATGATGATCAGCATGGAACAGCAATGGTTGTTCTTGCTGGGATTATAAATGCACTTAAAGTTGTTGGAAAGAATAAAGATGGAATAAAAGTTGGAATGGTTGGTGCAGGCTCGTCAGGATATGCAATTACTAAGCTACTACACTTTTATGGAATTAGGAATATTGTTTGTTTTGATTCAAAAGGTGCAATTCATGATGATAGAAATGATTTGAACAAATATAAAAAAGAACTTGCAATAATAAATGAATCGAAGTTTAAGGGAATAATTAATGAATTCGGAGAAGCAGATGTACTTATTACAGCAACTGGTGATCCAAAAGCCCTTCCTGAATCAACCATAAAGGCAATGCGCAAAAAAAACATTGTATTCGCACTTACAAACCCAGTATCTGAAATAAGTTTAGAGCAAGCAAAAAAACTTGGCATAACTGTATTTGGAACTGGAAGAAGCGATTACCCTAATCAAATCAATAATGCAGTCTGTTTTCCAGGTTTTTTACGTGCGCTTCTTGACTTAAGAATTAAAAAAATAAATCAAAAAATGTTTGTTGCAACATCTGAAACGATTGCGAAAAATGTCAAAAACCCTAAACCTGAACTAATAATCCCTGATGTTTTTGATAAAAAACTTGTGCCTGCAATTGTTAGTAGCATAAGAAAGATAAATTTGTGATGGCAATGTTTGGTTTGCAGGATAATTCGTCAAAAGTTCTTGTTTTAGCAAATCTTACAAGTATACTGCTGGCAGTTATTTTTTCATATTCATTTATTTCAATTATGTGGGCTTATTGGTTTGAGAGCATAATACTCGGTTTCTTTGCAGTTCTTTCTCTTCTATCAAAAGCATATTTCTCAAAGGAGAAAAATACGATACCAACAGGTTTAGTTATTTTTATGGTTGTTTTTTTTATTATCCACTATGGTATCTTTCATTTTGTTTATGCTGGTTTTCTCACTTTTTTTGGAATTATGTTTTCAAACAATGGTATTAGATCATTTTTTAGTGGTGCTTCATCAGATGGATTTAATTTCAATTTTGGCGCAAACTCTTATGAGATTGTACCTATCGTAGTTCTGTTGTTCTTAAGCCACGCATATTCATTTTATAAGAATATGATTGTGAATAGAGAAATTGAAAAAGAAAACAATTTTTTTTCAAATATGGGTTTGATAGTTAAACCATATGCAAGGATAATACCCATGCATTTAACTATAATCATTTCAGGTTTTGTTTTTGTTTTATTTTATTTCTTTGTTAATAATGCAATATTGAACATAATATTAATAGCAATATTTATGTCTGTAAAGACAATTACAGATCTTGGGGCTCACGAAATAAAACATAACCTAAAGGCAAAGTTTTTTGGTCTATCTCAAAATAAGGACCATTTATAAACACTTTTCTTTATAAACAATAACATGAGTTTCCTAAGGGGGAGAAGTAGTTCAAATTCAAGGTTAGGAACAACAGTAAGATCTTTAGGATGTTTTTTTTCTGCTTTTGGATTGGTGCTTGGATCACTAGCTTGTACCCCAAAACTTCCTGAATCTGCTTCTGCTTCCCAACAAAGTGAAACAGAACAAAGAAGTAAAGATATAAAAAGACTAAAAGAGCTTGTAAAAGGCTGGAGAACTCAAATAGATGGCGAAAAGAGTGCTGCAGATGTTGAACAAAGTTTTGGGGAGACACTGCCAATATTAAATAGGTTGTTGCGTGGAGGGGTTGATACTGAATTTCTACTTGCATATCAAGAACTCTCAATGGCAATAATCAGCATGTATGATCCGGAATCAAGTAATCCAGATGGGATACTGGCAAAGGTTGATGACTACTTAGAAAGAAATCCCAATACATGTTATAGTAAAGCACTCTTGGTTTTAATACTTCCAAGAATCAGATTTGGATATCAGTTTACTCCAACTCCTCATTTTCCAGATATGGCCGAACCAGATGAATCTCCTGAAAAACTAAGAATGGACCGTGTTTTCTCAAAACTCTCAGAGTTGGAGCAGACACAAGGCATAAGGTATATATCCGAAAACTGGTTCTTATATGTGCCTAGAAATGATGCTGATCTGCATAACCAACAAAGATTGGTTTTATTCAGTATATCTTCGCAACAATAATTCTTCAGTCACAGTATCAGATCTGGGTTATATTCTGACAAAGCGATATATGCTTCAGAACCCTTGATTACATAATCAGCTACCCTATCAGCTAGAGATTTACATAAATATGCTTCAGTATTTGGAAATGCAAGGAATCCTTCATGTCTTGTATGTCTTGATAAACGGTAATTTCTAATCCCGTCTTTCACATAAAATTGCGCAAGAATTTCCAATACCACTCCTTCTATGCTTTCTCTTCTTGCAGAACTTATGGTTTTATGGTCTTCCTCTGAAGCATTAGCTATCGCATCTTTAACAGTTTCTCTTAATCCTTTAGTATCAATACCTCTATCTTCTAGGAAATCATTTATTATTTTTGTAGAAAAAAAACTGCTTGAAGCTGCATATACCTCCATAACTACAAAAGTATGCTCTGGTTTTACATAATCAGAATTTAAATAGTTCCTTATATCTGCCCAATTTTTTTCAAAAAAATCTCCAAATCTTGCTCGTGCAACATGATCTTTTTCATCTATCTTAGTGGCTGCCCGAAAGACAACAAAAAAGACATGCGATCTTATTGCTTCCTCTTTCCCTTTTTTTGTTTTAGACATGATTGCATAGAGTTCCAGAGCAGGCTCCAGAAGATTCCTAAATGGCAATTGTGTCCAATCACCACCTTTTATAATTTCATTAAGTGAACTAAGCGCAATCCTGGCGTATTGTTTTTTTCTTTTCCCATGCTCAACACCCTGCACTGCAATTTTAAACCTAATAACAGGATCTTTGACTTTCTTCAATTTTGAGGGAGGGTAGGTTCTTTCAACAAAATCGCCCCTCTCCTTTTGATCAATTGCATGAACATAATAGGAGAAAAGAACTGGATGCATGCCAGCAATAGCGTGTATTGCCACCCTGCCTTCTAATTCACCATTAAATAATTGGTTTTGTAAAGCTGCATCTCTAAAAAGTTGTTGATTTAACTCAAGAATTGGCCCAAGAGGATATTGATATCCAGGTGTCAAGGCCATTTTTCTTTGCTTGCCAATGCCTCTTTTTATGCTGCCGGCAAGTGCAGAGGCATTGGTAGTATCCAAAAAGTATTCTTTTCCAAACAGGTTCAGAGAAACAATTGCATGCCCAATTTCATCTGCTACACCACTATGTATGGTATATGGAACCGAAACAATTGAAAGTTTAAATTGATCAACAGTATCTGCGCGCACACGATTACTTAGATATGTCAAAACACTAGCTAATGAGATTGCACCAGAAAAACAATTTATTGATTTGGTGTCAATAACTTTCATTGGATCGCTTGAAGCAGTATTATAACCTAATCCCAGTGGATTTTGAAGATCTTTGATTGAATTTGGATTCCTATCCGGCCACAGATTTACAAGTTCTTCTTTTCTTCTTATTCTAAAAAGCTCTCCAACTTCAAAAAATAAGTCTCTCACAAATTCTTCCCTTTTATGGCCACTTAGATTCATAGCATGCTTAACAGCTTCTTCAACAGTTGTTTTTTTTCCGTCAATTGTAATAACTTGTTCTCCAATATTTAAACCTTGATAGAGCCTTATCCCATGTTGGATTATAAAGGTAAGTTGCGGATCCTCTTTTCTAACAGTATACATAAAGTAATCTGGTGGCTTCTGTTGCTCATCATCAGCACGAAGTTGATGTGGTCGTGGCGCTCCCATAATTAGATTAGTATAAACAAGGATTAATAGTTTATCCTTTTTAATATTTCTTTATCAATTTCATTTGGCCCAGTTATAGAGGTTATTTTATCCAAATCTTCTTTTGTCAGAATTTTAAGATCAAGAATCAATTGTTTTAATGTAACTCCTTTCTCATAAGCTTCCTTAACTAATTTTGAGACTTTTGAATAGCCTAGGTAAGGATTTAGAGAAGTTGCATATGCAAACGATTGATTAAAAAGTTCTTTCACCCTTTTTTCATCAACCTTTAAACCAGCAACGCATTTTTCCCTAAATAATTTCGTTGCATTTGTTATAAGATCAATTGATTGCATTAAGTTGTAACCAATTAAAGGGGTCATCCAATTCAGTTCTAATTGTCCAGATTGGCATGCTAAAGAAATGGTATAATCATTACCTAGAACCTGAAAACAGCACATGTTAATCGCCTCAGGAACTGATGGATTTACTTTTCCAGGCATAATTGAAGAACCTGGTTCAATTGCTGAAAGAATAATTTCTGCAAAGCCAGTTTTAGGACCGCTTGCCAATAATCGCAAATCATTTGCAATTCTGTTCAATGTAATTGCATAGCATCTTAAAGCTCCTGAAAGATGCAAAAAGGAATTCATATTTTGAGTTGCCTCAACAGATGAATCTGAAACTTCCAAATCCAATTTTGTTATTTTTGCAAGTTGTTCAACCAACTTTTTCTGGAATTTAGGATGTGCTGTAATTCCAGTGCCAACTGCATTTCCTCCAATCCCTAGATAGGATAGGTAAGTCGATGATTGTTCAATTGCTTTTCTATCCCATTTTATTGCAAACTCTTGTGCTTCAAAAACCTGACCAAATGAAATAGGAACGGCATCCTGAAGGTGTGTTCGAGCACATTTGATTAATTTTTTGTATTCTTGTTTTTTATTCGCAAATTCTTTTTCCAAAAGTTTTATTTCTTCAATTAATTTCTTTCTGATTTCCAAAATTGCTGCAAGTTTAATTGCGGTTGGAGTGAAATTATTAGAACTTTGCGCCATGTTAACGTGATTGTTTGGATGCACTAAGTACTGGCCTTTTTTTCCACCCAAAAACTCAGTTGCCCTGTTAGCGAGCACTTCGTTGAGATTCATATGAAGGGGAGTTCCTGCTCCTGCTTGGAATGCGTCTAAAATAAACTCTTGGTCGTGTTTTTTTAGCAAGACTTCATCACAGGCTTTTACAATTGCATCTGCCTTTTCCTTTTCCAATCTGCCAACATCTTTATTTGCAAGAGCAGCTGCTTTTTTTATCATTGCACCTGCATAAATGATCCTTAAATCAACTTTTTGACTTGATAATTTGAAAGTCTCATTTGCTCGAACAGTAAATATTCCATAATATGAGCTTTCAGGAACTTCTTTCTTTCCTAAAAAATCTTCTTCGACGCGTTTCATCTTACCAACTAAAATCATTTCTTTGCAAGTTTTTAAATTTATATGGTTAGTAAATTATACGTGATCTTATGAACAAAAAGGATTATCTAAAGGAAACTATTAAACATGTGGATATTACTAAGATAAATTCAACTGAAATTATAGATGCTATGAGAAATATGTCTTTCACTTCACGTGACCTTGCTAATGCATGCGACATTTATGAGAGGATGTTAAGTGAAAAGGAATGCCTTGTTATTCTTACACTTGCAGGAAGCACAGGAGCTGGAGGATGCATGAATCTTTATGCAGACCTCATAAAGTATAATATGGTTGATGTTGTGGTTGCAACAGGTGCAAGCATTGTTGACATGGATTTTTTTGAGGCGCTTGGTTTCAAACATTATCGCGGAACCCCTTTTGTGAATGACACTGACTTAAGGAAAAATTATATTGATAGGATTTATGATACATTTATAGATGAGCAAGAATTGCAAAATTGCGATAAAACAATAACAAAAATAGCTGATTCACTTGAACCAAAACCTTACTCTTCTAGAGAATTTATAAAAGAGATGGGAAAGTATCTTACAAAATATGCAAAGAAGAAAAATTCACTTGTTCAGCTTGCATATGAGCATAATGTTCCAATCTTTTGCCCTGCTTTCTCTGACTCAAGCGCAGGTTTTGGTCTTGTTCTCCATCAACACAAACATCCTGATAAACATGTTTCCATTGATTCAGTCAAGGATTTTTATGAGTTGACAAAACTAAAAATGCAAGCACCTACAAGTGGCCTTCTTATGATTGGTGGCGGAGTTCCAAAGAATTTTGCACAGGATACTGTTGTATGTGCTGAGATTCTTGGAAAGGAAGTACCGATGCATAAGTATGCGATACAAATTACGGTTGCTGACGTTAGAGATGGAGCATGCTCAAGTTCAACACTTAAGGAAGCAAGCTCATGGGGAAAAGTTGACACGACTTATGAGCAAATGGTTTATGCAGAGGCAACATCTGTTCTTCCATTGCTTGCAAGCAATTCATACCATAAGGGAAATTGGAAGAAAAGGAAGAAATGGGAGCTTGCAAAGAATTTTGAATAAAATAAATAAATTTATTTCCCAACCAGTCCAAACTGAGCAAGCAGAGCCTCAATCTGTATTCTTTCGCTTGCGCCTTCAACTAATCTAAAATTATATTCTGCCAACTTATCGATAAGAACTATTTTTTTCTTTTCATCGATATCCAACTGAGGTATTTCCCTATAGATCTGCATCATCACATCTTCGCCACCTAGCCCATATGTAATGATTAATTTATCCAAATTCTCACGGGCTTTTATGAAATTTCCAGCTAGGGCAAGCTCAACCATTTCCCTTACTTCTTTTGGTTTTGCCCTGCTTCCAAGAGAGTGCACTACTTCAGTTGTGATTTTTTTACCATGTAAAGCACAACCTTGGAGAAGATTCAAGGCTTTTCTCATATCGCCTTCTGACACGTAAAAAATAGCCTCATGTGCCTCTTTATCTAGTTTTATCCCTTCATTTTCTGCAACATGATCCAGCAGCTTTTCTACATCCTTTGGCTGAAGATGTAAAAACCTGAATATTGCACATCTGCTTTGTAATGGTTCAATAATACGACTTGAATAATTGCAAGACAAAATAAATCTTGTGTTGCGGGCTGTTGATTCCATTGTCCTTCTTAATGCATGCTGTGCATCACTTGTAAGTGCATCAGCCTCATCAAGAAAAATAAGTTTAAATGGTGCATGTGAAAGAGAAACCGAACGAGCAAACTCCTTTATGTTGCCCCTTACAACATCAATACCTCTTTCATCACTTGCATTCAATTCCAAAAAGTTTCCAGAGAGATTGTCCTTGTACAGATCCCTTGCAAGGGCTAATGCAGAGGTTGTTTTTCCAATTCCAGGCGGACCCGCAAAAAGCATGTTAGGCATGTTCTTATTCTTTACAAATTCATGAAGGGTCTTCACAATTTCATGTTGGCCAACTACTTCACTAAGTTTTTTTGGTCTGTATTTTTCTGTCCATGGCAAGATCGCGTCGCGATCTTGACAGTCGCGAACATGTTTATTTTCGCTCCTCGGTAGAATGTCATCATCCATAAAATCATCTTACAATAAAGTTCATAGACAGTTTATAATATAAGTATATAAAGTTTCATAAAACATTAGGTATTTAATAGTTTAGAACTAATTTAATGTCATTGGTGATACTTATGGATAGAGTTCAAACAGGAATTGCAGGACTTGATGAGATGCTTAATGGTGGAATTCCAAAACGAAGACATATTGCATTAAATGGTGGTCCTGGTGCTGGAAAAACATCATTTGGTTTTGAATTTGTGTATAGAGGGGCAAAAATGAATGAAAATGGAGTGTATATAACGCTAGAAGAAACTGAGGAGGATATCCTAGCAAATATGAAAAATACATTTCCTTTGCTTACTGACATTGATGATTTGGTCAAATCTAAAAAAATTGAAATTGTAAAACCAGATAAGTTAGATATGGTTCATGTCGCAGAAATACTGGAGGACAGGATAGTAAGTAACAAAGTTTCAAGAGCAACTATTGATTCCGCAACTATGATTAGAATGGCATTTGAACATGAAATAGAGTATAGGCAAACCTTATTCGAATTCCTTTCTCTTTTGCGTAACCTGGATTGCACCACAATAACAACTGTTGAAGCATCAACAAGCAGAAAAGAGGATATGCGCTTTGATATCGAACATTTTGTAATGGACGGAATAATCAACTTATACAATCTAGACAGAGGAGAAAAACGTATAAGAGCACTTGAAATATACAAAATGAGAGGCACTGACCACTCAAGAGATTTGGTTCCGTTAAAGGTTACTCCATCTGGAATAAAGGTATATGTAGGAGAAAAGGTATTTTAGATGCAGCAAACAAAGAAATTTTTGTTTGTCTCCTTAACTAGCCTTATGATTGTTTTGGGACTTAGTTTTTTTAATATTCTTGGCTTTTCTATAAGCAACGCCATACTATCAATTGCTATAGCTGGAATTGCAGTGTTCATACTAGATGAAAGCAATTACGAGTTTGAACTTATGCATTTGGTTTTGGGAATTGTGATTGTTGCATTGATTAATATCATAATTTATGGACTTGAATTCAACAAAGCACTTTTCTACGTGGTTGCTATTCCATTCATATTGCCCTTCTTTGCAATAAAAATAAGAAAAACGTTGGTAAAAAATTAAGGTGAACGTAAAATGTATGATCATAAATCACTAGAATCCGAAGTACTAAAATTTTGGAAAAAAAACAAAACGTATGAAAAACAGGACCAAAAAAATAAGGACGGAACACCATTTTATTTTTGTGATGGGCCGCCATATGCAACAGGACAAATTCATCCAGGAACTGCATGGAACAAGACGATGAAGGATAATATTTGCAGGTACTGGAGAATGAAGGGATATAATGTAAGATCCCAAGCAGGTTTTGACACTCATGGCCTTCCAATAGAGGTAAAAGTAGAAAAAGAGATGAATATTAAGAACAAGCAAGAGATTGAAGAAAAAGGAATTGACAAATTTATAGAAGCATGCAAAGAATTTGCAACAAAATACATTAAGGTAATGTCTAATCAATTTAATTCATTGGGTGTTTGGCTAGATTTCGAGAATCCGTATATAACATATAAGGATGAATACATTGAAGCCTCATGGCAGACAATCAAAATGGCTTATGAAAAGGACCTCCTGAAAGAAGGATTCTATGTTTTGCCATACTGCTACAGATGCGAAACAACAATGGCAAATTATGAATTAGAATATGGGGAAGAAACAGATCCAAGTGTGTATGTAAAGTTCAAAATAAAGGACAAGGATGAATATTTGGTTATATGGACTACGACTCCATGGACACTTCCTTTAAACATGGCTGTTATGGTTCATCCAACTTTGGTATACGTGAAGGTTAAGGTTGGTACTGAAACATGGATAATCGCAAAAGACAGACTAGAGCATATGCAAGAGATAACTGGAGAAAGTTTTACAGTATTAAGCGAAATAACTGGAAAAAGACTTGATGGGATTAGGTATGAGCATCCTTTTCAGGATAAAATTGGCAAGGAATATGATAGAAGGGTAATCTTAAGCGATGAGGCAGTTACAACAGAGGAAGGTACTGGGTTGGTACATAGTTCAACTGGAACAGGTCCAATTGATTTTATAATTGGGAAAAGATACGGTATTGAATGCTTTTGCCCTGTAGATGAGAGTGGCAGGTATACAAAAGAACTTGGTGGATTTTTAGTAGGCAAAAATGTAAAAGAAGCAAACATCGAAATAATAGTTTTGATAAAGAAAAACGGTTCCTTGATAAAAGACAAAAGAGTGAAGCACAGATACCCTCATTGTTGGAGATGTAAAACCCCACTTATATTTAGGGCAACAAACCAGTGGTTTGTGGAGATATCAAAAACAAAGGAAAAAATGATGCAAGAAATTGAAAAAACCGATTGGCATCCGGATTTTGCAAAACAGAGGTTTAGAGAATTTGTTGAGGGCGCACCAGATTGGTGTATCTCAAGACAAAGATACTGGGGAATACCCTTACCAATATGGAAATGTGAATGCGGTGAAATAAAGGTTATTGCATCTAAAAAAGAACTAGGGGGAAAAATAAAAGAGCTTCATAGACCTTATGTAGATAAGATTACATTTGATTGTAAGTGTGGAAAAAAACTGAATAGAATTTCTGATGTGCTTGATGTTTGGTTTGATTCTGGAAATGCAGTATGGGCATCCTTAAGTGAAAAAGATAAGGAAACCTATTCAGATGTTACAGACTTAATTCAGGAAGGACAGGACCAAATAAGAGGGTGGTTTTACTCTTTATTAGGGTCTGGAATTGTTAGATATGGAAAATGCCCTTATAAACGAGTTATAATGCACGGATTCTTCGTTGATGAAAAAGGAGAGAAAATGAGTAAAAGCTTGGGCAATTTCATACCAATCGAAGAGATACTTGAAAAGTACGGAGCCGATAGCTTTAGGTTATGGGGCGCAACAAATGCAGCGTGGGATGAACTAAAATTCAACTGGATTGAGCTTAAAAAAGCAAGTACAGACCTCAATATCTTATATAATTTGGTTACGTTTTTACAAAGATTTTATCCAAAGAAAAAAATAAAAGACCCAGAACTAAGTGTTGAGGATAGGTGGGTCTTATCACGTCTTAATACTACGATAAAAGAATTTGAAGAATTGTTTGAGGTATATGATAGGCATAAGGCAGTCAAGGTATTGAGAGATTTTATTGTAGAGGATTTAAGCAGGTTTTATATGAAACTTGTTAAAGACAGGATCTCTAATGAAACGGGGGATGGTGCGCTTTTTGCACTTTATCATTCGGTCTTCTCAAGCCTTCGGATGATATCAGTTATATGCCCTTTTATTGCTGAGAAAGGATACCAAGAATTCTTTAAAGATTTTGAGAAAGAAGATAGCGTTTTCTTATTACCTGCCTTATCTTTGTCTGAACACCGCATTGATAAAGCACTAGAATCACATGCAAACACAGTAAAAGAAATATCCTCATTTGGATTGATGTTAAGGCAAAAAGTCGGAATTAAGGTTAGATGGCCAGTTAGAACCATCTATATTGAATCAACCTCTCACCAGGTAAAAGAAGCTTTGCAATCAATGAGAGAAATATTATTAGAATTATTAAATGCAAAAGAGCTTCTAGTTATGGATAAGATAGAAGTTGCAAACCTAGCATCTCAAGACTTTGAGGATGGTAAAATATTTATCCAAGAAAAACTTGATGAAGAGATGTATGAGGAAGGAATTTGCAACGAGATAAAAAGAAGAATTCAGATGCAAAGAAAAGATCAAAACTTAGTTGAATCTGATAAGATAAAAGTCAATATTGCAGGCGAAAAAGAGCTAGTTGCAATACTAAAAAAAGGAACTGAAAAGCTTAGTAAAGAGGTAAATGCAAAACAGATCGATTTTGATTCGAATGATGAAAAAATGGAAGAGTATGAAATTGATGGGAGAAAAATCAGTATAGGAATAAAGAAAACGAAATAAATGTTAGATGGCAAATTAAGGATAAAAATTAGTTCATAATCCGGGTTTATTTGTGTATACTTAAGCCTTTTGATGATAGCTTTTGGCGTAAGTATGTGATAAGCCAAAAGCTATTGAGGGGCTCCAAGTCTCTTATATTTCGTTCTTACTGGAAGTTTACCCCAACATGACTTGCATATGAAGTATCTTTTCTTATCTCCTTTCTTTGCACTTTTCATGCATTTTACACATAACTTCTGATGGCAATAGTCGCATGCTCCTAATTTCGCTGTTTGGTCTCCGCATCTTTCACATGTTAGTATCATTTGAAAATAACCTCCATACCTATTCTATATTTTTCAAATATTTTAAATTTAATGAATTTAAAATAATAACAAATAACCTCTCATATTCTAAATCGAACGTTAATCTCTTGATCTGTTGATTTGAATCACCTTATGATTCAAATATTTGAAATTAACTCAATTTCAAATGAGTAAAAACATTTTTAAGGATATGGTAGAGTAAAAAGCTTAATTATGTCTGCAATACTACCTAGAGTTAGGAGAATGGAAAGGAGAGATCTTACCAGAGTTGCTGAAGTAGATACTGCAGCATGGGTTAAGAAAAATTACTTAGCTAGACAACTTGGACTTAGCGAAGCAGATGTAAGACATATACACGAGAGAATGAGGGTTACTCCAGAACTACTAGGAAAACAAATGGAAAGGTTTCCAGATGGCCAATTAATTTTCGACCAACTTGGAAGTGTTTTAGCTCACCTTGCAACAACTGTAAGAAGGGTTCGCAGCTTATCAGATCTTCCTAGATCCTATGACGAAGCAACTGCTGAGCGTACGTTTTCAAATCATTTTCCAATCGCTGGGTTAAACGGGGACTTAGGAATGTTATTATGTACTTCAATAACAGTTGATCCGATTCAAGGAGAGATGCAACATGCCTTGGTTCTTTTAAATGCTGGAATCAGATTTGCAGAAGAACTTGGTTTAGTTGCAGCACCATTTACTGCTCCACGAGGTTTTGGAAGGTTCTTGAGAAGAAATAAGGAGGTAACAATTGAACAGTATTTAGAAATGACAAGCGTTGATACAGAAGTTGACCTTGATGAATATAGAAGATATTTATCTAGATTAAATGAGAAGAGAATTGTTAGGGAAACTTATGGTCGCTTGCTCGAACCATTAGATGAACAACAACTAAGGAAAGAATTAGAAAAAGAAGCAGGCTTGGAAGCATTTAGAAGCTTCAAAAGAGAAAATAATGGATGGTTTAAGGAAACATATGGAAGGGAGATGACAGTTGTTGATTATATACGACTAACAATGAGAAGGCATGAAGATGGGGTTCTGAGCATGCATATACAAAATGGTGCAGATTTCATTTATGAGGATGGAAGAATTGTAGGAATTTTACCTGGTTCAAGACCAGAAGACCCAACTTGTGCAGGAATTAATA
>DATDTS010000007.1:0-15882 GCA_035290745.1 Candidatus Bilamarchaeaceae archaeon
ATGGAAAGGAATTAAACATCTCAGGTGTTTTTGATTAAACTTTTGACAGTATAAAAGATTAGAAAAAAGTTTAATCAAATGGATAAAAATCTAATTTATATTGATTTGTTATTTGTAAGACGTCAACATCTCTTATTATATCATAAAACTTATTCTTAATATCCCTTAGAAAAAGATCAAGCTGTTCCTGATTCTCAACCTCAACTTCCAGATCAATATCATGATCACCCAAAATATTAACAAGGTAAACGGAGTTTGGATGGGATTTGCAATAATTTTCTATCTTTTTTCTTGCAGTCAAAGAGGTATTTGCAAGAGTTAGCTGTACTATAAAAAACAAAAAACCCAGCTTTGAATAAGAAAAAGTTAGCTTATGGCCTTTTATAATTCCTGTCTTTTCCATCCTTTGAATGTGAGATTTTATAGTATCAACACTGGCATTCGCTTTTTTTGCAAGATCAACAAGCTTTGCCCGTGAATCTTTAGACAATTGCTTAAGTATGGAATGATCAATTTTGTCGATCTTAAAGTTTTCAGTTATGCCACCATAGATTGAACCAGTACTTCCTTCTGAACCACTAAGATAATCACGGGTTGAAAATAATACATTCTGCATTAATACAACTTTCTTTGATAGAATATTGTTCTGGAATTCCTCGACTATTTTCTGATAGTTGTGTGCAAAATGATCAGTATCCTTTGCATATATGCTGACAACTAGATCCCATGAACCTCTACATTGGACTACCCAGGTTGTAAATGAGTTTTTTACAAATGATTTTATCAGCTGATCCTCCTTTTCATAGGTAATTCTCTGAAACTTAAGATAAATCCGAAGATAAAAATAACCAAGCTTAACCCCGTTGATAATTGTATAAAACCTTTCAATAGAACCATTCTGCAAAAGTCTTTGGATCCTGTACTTTAATAGTTGTTTTGAGAGATTAAGTTTCTTTGCTATGATTGAATCGGGAGTGCGGCTGTTTGCATCAAGTGCTTTTATGACTTTTCGATCAATTTTGTCTAGCCATGAACTCCGTTCATCATTGATAAACTTTCCAACTCTATCACGCATATTTTTATTATCAACTAATATATTTAAAATATTTATGTTTTAGTAAAAAAAATCATTAAAAAGTTTTAAATAATAAAAGATAGTTATAATGATCAGATAATTATGGCGACATGGGAGGACTTTCAAAAGATAGACATCAGGGTAGGAACTATAACCCAAGTTGAAGATTTCAAAGAAGCGAGGAATCCAACTTACAAGGTTTGGGTAGATTTCGGAGAGTTTGGAGTAAAACAATCGTCCGCCCAAATAACAAAATACTATTCAAAAGATGAATTAGTTGGAAGACAAGTTGTCTGCATAGTCAACTTTGCTAAAAAACAAATTGCAAATTTCTTTTCAGAAGTTCTGATTATGGGAGCTTATGACGGTTCTCAGAATAACGTTGTCTTGTTGCAAGTTGAAAGGAATGTTAAAAATGGATCAAAAATTGGATGATGAGGTGTATATTATGAGAAAAATGGGAAGGGGTTTACGTCCTCAACGGATGGACACACGGTAGAACAGAAGACAGGGAATTAGTAGCAAAAATGTTTGAAAGGCTTAGACTTGAACCTGATACTTTAGGGAATGGGGATGCAACAGGAAAAATTGCAGAATACAACAGTAAAACAAGAAGAAGAGCATATGTAAGATTACTAGTAGATAATGGAGATTTCAAAGAAATAGAAAAACTAGCTGGAGAATCTAACGACCAAACAAGAGTATATATAATAAATATTCTTGGTTCGCGCCTTTCAGAATACAGGATGGGGGATAACGAAAAAATTCTTGTAGTGTTATCCAATATTCAAAAGGCACATGCAAATACAAGAGTAGGAAGAAAAGTGGTCCAAATGCTTTCTAATAGATTAGAATTTATGTCTGGGCATGGAGATTTGTACAGAAGAATTAATGAGGTACTGGATAAAATTGCAGAGGATCTTGGCATAACGGATAATAATAGAATAAAAGGATTGTTAAGAAGAACACAGGAACAAGGATTACTTGCAAAACAAGCAGCATAGCAAAGGAAACTTTTAAATTCAGAAAGCAACTAAAATAATGCATGAAAGTATTTTTAGGGCTTGGATCAAATCTTGGAAATCGAGAACAAAATCTAGAAGCTGCAATAGGAAGGATTAGTCAAAAGTGCAAAATAATAAAAAAATCTTCGATCTACGAAACAGATGCAAAATATGTTAAAAATCAACCTAAGTTTCTCAATATGGTAATTGAAATTGGAACTGACATGGATCCATATGAATTATTGGGTTTTTTGCAACTTGAAGAAAATCATTTAGGCAGGAAAAGAGAGGAGGAAACAAGAAATGGTCCTCGGGTAATTGACCTTGATATATTATATTATAAAGGGCTTGAGGTAAGGACTGAAAAACTTACAATACCCCATCCAAGAATGCTTGAAAGGGCATTTGTTATGATTCCTTTTGCAGAAATAGCTCCAGATCTAAAAATACTTGGACTTACCATAGCAGAACTTGCTGAAAAAGTACCAAAGGAAGAGAAAAAAGGTATTAAAAGATTTAAGGGTACTCAACCCAACAATCATTTCCCTGCCAAACTTTTAGATGAACACCATAGGTCTTGAATTTTTCTTTTAGTTCGTTATGCATAAGTACAACAAAGTTCTCAACAGTTGGATTCTTCATAAACTTATTAAGATTAGCATAATTATATTTTGAAAGAGTATCTGCTACAATTTTCTTCATATCCTCAAAACCAAGAAGATAATCTGAATCCAAGTTTCCTTCAATTGAAACCTCAATTTTATATGTGTGACCATGAATATCATATTCTTTCTCAACATTGGTTTTGTGAGCACAGTTTAGATAATGAATAACTCCAATTCTCATAAAATTCCCTCCCATTCACTAAATAAATTAAATGGATTTAGACTTTCATATGCAATTCCATGTATTTTGGCATACCTTCCAGTAAAGTTGGATCTGAGATTAACAACACACCATCTTACTATATCCTCTATAAATCTTGGATTTTTATGCATGTCCTCAATAATGCCTTTTTCTTGCTCTTTATTTAAACTGAGGAATAAAGGTGAAGAAAATGATTTTTCTGCTATTTTACATAAATCAGCAGCATCAACATCGTTGCTACTTTCAATAAACAAAAGAATTTTTGCACGTTGATTATGTGAATTTCCATTAGTTGTAGATTCAACTGAACATGGACAAGTTGAATTTCCTCTTACAGAGACCCCAACCATCTGCGATTCTTTATTATCTTTAATTTCATAAAGACCAAAAAGATTTGCAACCTTTCCTTTGCCATAGCCTAGTTTTGTAGCAAGTTTAACATGAACATTTTTAGCATGTTTGTGTTTTTTCAATAAAGATAATGCAATCTCCTTTGCAAGAACTTCAACTGCAGCTGTTTTTCTGGGAATCTCAAGATCCTCTACAAAATTTCTGACATGCACTCCTTTCAAATTTTCAGGAAGGTCAACACTCATTTCTAATTTAACAATAACCTTATAGTTCTCTGAGTCCCTTACAATAGTAATAGGGTATTCTAAATCAGTTACACCTACCCTATTTAGTTTAATCATATTTTCAGGTTCATGATCTTGCATTAAAACACTATCTCTTATTTTTTAGAATTAAGAGGTTTGATGGCTAAATTAGTTACATTGGATAATATTTCAGACTCTAATACTGGTGTTTTGGCTGAGGTATCTCTAACTTGGATTAAATATTCAGTATAATTCTTATTGATTGTATTTAGACTTATGGTTAGATCTGATTTTGGCAGATTTTCTATTGGAGATATAATTTTACTTCTCTTTTTTAGGTCATTAATATCTAATTCCATAGAGAGAATATAGATTAGACAAATTTAAATAGGTGTGTTTTTGGTTAAAATTTATTTTATAGCTCAGAATGAAAATTAAGATGATAAATGCTCCGTCCGGGATTTTCAAACTTTGGTTTCCAGAGAAACCGTATGCCTTTTGAGGCGGCTTTTGGCATCAGTTTATTCTAAGACAAAAGCTGCTTTGAACCCGAGTTAACGGAGGTCCCCAGTGACCTTTTGACACATTTTATATTTATGCCAAAAGCTCAATCAAAAGGCACAAGTATGAACTTAGGCCTTCCCAATTGAAATCAGAGTTGATTTCAATGGGCACATGGAACGAAGTTCCATTGTGTTTCCAGGGTTTTTGGCACATGTATATATCAAGTCAAAAAGCCTTGAGAGTCCATCGTCCTTGACCGGGATGTCCAAACAATTTGATTAGATATACCTCATGCCTTTTTGATTAAACTTTTTGGCATATGTTTATACTAAGATCAAAAAGTTTACTAGACTAACGGAGCATTTAAGACATATAGTAAAGAAGAAAGATTTTTAATAGAACTAGTCTTCACTCTCTCTAACTTCTGGCTGAATTCTGGAAACGTTCAAAGCTTTGTGTTTTCTATGCATCAAAAATCCAAAGAAAACAACTATTACACCAACTAGGATGTAACCAATTCCATCATATGGATAAAATAAAAAATCAAGAAACTTTGCCGCACCAAAAGCTATGAATATTACTCCAAACAATAATAGCCCAGCAGATACGAATAAGGGGATAACATTTGCTGCTGCTACACTGAGACCGTCTTCTATGGATTTTTTTAGAAGATTTCCGAGTTTACTTACTTCGTTTTCTGCCATTTTTTTATATTTACCAACTTCTTTGCTTGCGAATTCCCCCAAAAGATGAGAAATAAGTTTGAACATAAAAATCACCTGGAAAACTTACCTAACAAAAATCCAACTCCAAACGCAATGCCAACTGATTGCATTGGGTTAGCCTTTACATATTCTTCCACATCGTGTTCTTTTTCTATAACAAATGCCTTGCCAGCATCCAATTTAATCTCAAGCTTTTTTTCTAATTCAACGACTTTTCTCTTCATTCTTTCCAATTCATTATCAAGATTAAGCTTTTTTTCAGCCATCCTCTCCACCAATTAATCATCAGAAACAAAATTTATAAACATTGTGGCCAAAATAGTAGCCAATGGGACTGATTAGGAATATTGGAATGAAATTCTTAGGATTTTTGAAAAAAATCGCAAAAAGAAATAGGACTTATGCAGAACAGCAAACCATACTTCACCTCGCAAATCTTGTTCAGTTCAAAACAAGTGTTGATGTAGAAAATTATACAATTGAGATGAAAAAATGTGCTGATTATCTCGAGCAGGTTCTTTCAAAAGCAGGACTTAAAACAAAAAGATACAAGAAAAACGAGCTAGAGACCGTAGTAGGATACATTGGAAATGACGCTGGTGAAACAATTATATTTAATGGGCATTACGACGTTGTGCTGGACAGTGACGGCTGGAATGATTTTACCTTGACTGAAGGAGAGTACGAAAAAGAGATGGTTTACTTTGGAAAAGGGGTTTATGATATGAAAGGAAGTATTGCAGCAATGCTTGGCGCAATGGAATGCTGTGAGACTGGCAAATTTAAAAAAAACAGATTGATGTTTATGTTTGTTCCTAATGAGGAAATAGGAGGAAAAGAAGGAACTGCATATGCATTAAATGAAATGATAAGGGATGGGGTACTATACCCAAAAATGACAAAGGCAATAGTAGGAGAATCAACTGAACTTGATATAACTACAAGAAGAAGAGCGCATTACCTGTTTGAGATAAAAATCCCAATGGATAAAAAGAGAAAAAAATTGCTAGGTAGGACATATATAGGCCAATCATTGCACACATCTGAATTTTCAATAGAGCAGTTTAGAGAAGGAAAACTTAAACATCCTCTTTTTAGCATCGCACAAGACTACGTAAACCAAAAAATATCTGGTATAAGCGGTATTGAACTTGGGTACTTGCAACAAGGAAAGATAATTGAAAGCCCTTCAAATGTATTGCCAAAACATGCAAGAGTATGGTTCGATGGAACCGATGAAACTGATCCTGCAATTGACAAGCTGCTTAGGTTTATGGAAAAACTTGAAAGGTTCGAATTTGAGTCGGAAAAATCAAATTATGGCACTTCAATATCATGCAACAGGCTTATGTATGATAAAGACCAAATGAGATTTTATTTAGACATAAGAATAATGGAAGACGATTTGGAAAGAATAGAAGAGTACATACGAAACGTAGCCAAGAGTAGGGATATAGAAGACATCAAAGTATTAAACGTAAAGAGATCATTAAAATCAGATGGTGACTGGCCAGATGAATTGGAAAAAATTGTAAAAAGAGTCTACAAAAAATCAAAAAAAGGAAAAGAGAATAAAGGACAGTCGGATTCATCTTATTTTGTGGAGCATAGTATACCAGTAGTAGAGATAGGACCAGCTGGAGGAAACGACCACAAATGTTACGAACATGTAAATGAAAAAAGCTTATATGAATTAGTTGTTATATACCAAAAAATAATTGAGAATAAGCTAAACTAGCTCAAAGTCCTCTTCTATAAGCTTCAAAGCTTTTTGAGAACTGCTATAAAAATCATGAGATAGCTTAAGAGCAATAGACCCCCATAAATCTGGCGGATTTGATTTACCGATCTCAAGGCCTTTTTCTTTTGCAATATCAAGTATATCATCCGATTTTGTCTTTTTAGCTGAAAACATTGCATCAACTTCTGAAACCAACTCTCTTCTGGCTGATTCAATCTTCATTGCGGTATCATAAAAAGACTTGCAATACTTCAAAACCTCTTTGTTATCAAAACCGTTAAGCGCAGATTCTAATTCAAGTTTGCGAACATAGTTATAAGGAGCGACATATATTATCCCGTCTTCTAATTTAAATGGTTCATCTATAGCAAAATCAGCAACCCGAACCTTAAGATCACCATAGAATATTGGTTTCAGTATTCTCTTAAGCAAACTACTTACGCCAAGGACGTGCATAGGGGTATTCATATCCATGCCCCTTTGCTCCAATGTTCCAATTGGATTTAATCTTACAGGCCCCCAGTCAAATTTCAAAGAAGAACGTTTAACTATTTCTTTAGGGACTCCCATTGAGTAAGATTCGATCATTCTAACCCAATTATCCTTTCTTCTTTGTGAATCATGGTCAATATCATAAACGCTTGAGTAGTAAGAAGGAAGCGAATTAAATATTTTTATGGGATTCTTGTTAAAAATCCCGCCAATTGGAACCGTGTTCCCCTTTGAAAAGTCACGCCATACAATCATCCGACTTGATTTTCCATAGTAATTTCCCTCATAAAAAGGAGAAGATTGCATAAAAGTGCAGATAGCCGGATCAGCAGCTATTAAGAGATTGAATATACCAAGCAAAATATCTGACTTTTCTTTGTTCCTAGCTGCATAGGCAAGATCAAGTTCGTTATGTAAAACAAAAGAATCAGGAGCACAAAAATGAAAATGAAACCCTGAAATTCTTGGAAAAACCTCGATAGCTTTAGAACCAAGGTTCATTTTTATGCTATCGTACCAAGTGCTCTCCCTAAACTTTGGAGAAGATTTACCTGGATAACAGCCATATGGATACAAAAACAGATCCATTTTTTTACAAACACCAATGAGTTTTCCAAGATTTAGAAAAAAGTTCCTTAATAAACCTCTTACTTTAGAATGTGGTTCGCTTCTAATCTCAAGCATTGATTCTGAGATTTCCCTAACAAAAAAATCAACATTAGCCTTTTTCATTATTTTATCGGCTTCATTTGCAACACGACCTTTGTTATCAAGCAAAAACATCTCAAATTCAAAACCAATAGTCTGCAACATGATGAAATACCTTAATTATTTAAAAGCGCCTGAAGAAAACTCATCAAACTCGGTCGAAACCCCCTCATTTAATTTAAGATAAAGTGCTGTTGTGAATATGGACCTTAATGTCGCATTTACAAGCGAAAGCAAAACAATGTAAACAACTAACAAAGCAATAAGAGTAAGCAAACTAGTGCCAGACAAATCAAGCATATAAAATAATGCAAACCCAATCCCTAATCCTAAAATAAACAAGATGAAGAAAATTAGTCCAAAACCAATGCCTTGTGTAACTTGCGCACCCCAGGTATTTTTTATCAAAGATGCGGACTTCTTAAGTGATTCAATAGGCCCCTGATCCTCAAAAACCATTATTGGAATAACAAAAAAACTTGCAACCGACCATGCGGCTCCGATAAAACCTACGATCAATCGCCCAAAAAGGCTGTTTGACTTGTCCCTTAACGCTTGCAAGAAAATACCAACAGTTGCAGCAAAAAGAGACCAAAGGAAAATATTCCTTATCTTACTAAAAGAAAAACCGATACACTCAGAAATAGAATATGGTTTGTCCTGAAGTTTCTGCTTGATAGCAAAATACAAAGAACTGTTAAAAAAAACTGCTATAAAGTTTACTAACACATAAAAAACAAATAACATAACGTAAAGAAGGAAATCCTGTTCTATGGATAAAAGAGGGACAAAAAAGGAGATTATTAGAAGGATTACAGCAATAGTGCTTAAAAAAGGAAATAAAACTAATCTTTTATCGCTCATTAGAATGTTAAAACTTTTTTTCATCAATGAAACAGATTCGCTAAAAGAGACCATAATTATATTTAGAGTAGAATGTTTTAAAAGTATAAAGTCTGAATTCAACTAATCAGAATCTTGTTTTTTCCTTCCCTTAAGTATTGAGCCAAGGCCTTCAGTTGCAAGTTTAAGAGTTCCGAGAATTTTTCCTAGCCCATCTTCTCCCTTTAATCCAAGAAGAATTGATTCAGCAGCTTTTATTGCCGTATTTTTATCCTTATAAACAATCCGCGTAACATGCGCAAGTTCCCTGATTCCTCTCTTAGTAAACCCTTTTTTAACAAATTTTTCTTCCAGTTTTTTGAATTTTGGATCATTGATCAGTTCTTTTTGAGTAAGTTGAGGTTCCGCCTTTACTTCTTGTTCAACTTTTTGAGATTCATCTGGTTCCTTTTCAATTGTTTTAAAAATACCGAGCATAAAAATGGATAATCAATCAAGATTTAAAAAGCTTAACTTTTATTTCAACTATTGAAACTAAATAAGTCATAAACCAAGGTCTTTGATTATTTTATTTGTTTTAAAACCGCCAAAAGATTCACTAAGTTGTACAACCTTAACTCCCTCTGGAGCTAAAAATGGTTTTTGATCATAGCCGTAAACAATTACATTCGGCTTAACTTGTTCAAAAAGCTCTTTTGGATCCTCCTTACCTAATAAAGCAATGTCAACGGGTTTTAGTGATTCTACCATAAAAGCACGATATTCTTGGCTATGAACAGGTTTTCTTTTTTTTCGGAGTATCATTTCATCTCTTGCAATAGCAACAACCAGGATATCCCCGTATTTTTTTGCCTCTTGCAATGTAAATAAATGGCCTGCATGAAGGATATCAAATACGCCGCCAGTAATAACGACACGCAATTTCTTTCGATACTCAGATTGGAGAAAATACTTTCCATTTATAAGTTCAAGAGAATCTTTTTCAGAAGCTGATAACGTCTCAAAAACATCAGGTGAAATACCATTATTCTTAATTTGTAGGATTAGAAGATCTTTCATTACAATAAAAATAAGAAAAAAGAATAAAAGGTTAATCTTTTTGTTCGTTCTTTGAACCAAAGAATTTAGATAAGAAAAATAGGACAATTAAAATGATTATGAGTGCCCCAAAAACCATAGTAAGGTCTAAATCATTTGTAGTTGCTCCTGTTCCAGTATCTGATTGTGTTTTATTTTGTTGTGATCCACTAGTTTTATTTGCAGGGGTCTGATCCTTTTTCTTGTCTATTTTTTCAGCTTCTTTTATTGCATTATCTGCGAGTTGTTTTGCTTCTGCAGCCAACCCCTTTGCATTTTCATAGTCGCCATTCTCAAAAGCTGTTTTTGCCTGCTCTAATTTTTGTTCTGCATTATCCAAACCAACAACCCTAAGTTCATTTGTTGCAGTTTCAATTGCCTGTTCAGCTTCTGTTACTGTAACTTTTGCTTCCTCAAAATAAGGAGGTGGTTCTTCAGGTTGTGGCTGTTCTGATGAGTTATCCTCAATAATTACCTGATCCTCTTCTGGGATTGGCGCCTCTTCTATTTTTTGAGAAGGAAGAACAGTAAATGTGTAAAGTATATTTTTATAACCCCTGTTATTTTGATAATGGATATTAGCACATTTCATCTTATTCAATCCTTCCTTTACTCTTTCAAATACAAGTTCACCAGTCTCGGTATTGGCCGTTGATTTTAAAGGGTAATTAGTAGGAGAGTACTCTTCTCCAGCATAACTAAGTGTACAGGAAATTTTGTACAAAACTTTGTCGTTTCTTGGATCAGTAAACTTAAAAGTTATATTTGGTGCAGTTGGTGGATCAGATAAGAAGTTTACATCTACGTCTGACAGTTCAACTGAAGGCTCATCTGCAAGAGGAGAAAAGCTTAAACTAATCACCAACATCGAGAATAAGAAAAGCTTTTTGAACATGATTAAAATAATAAAAGAAAGAATATAAAACTATCTAATCGTTGTCTGGAAAGAAAAGGATAATCAGGGGGATCGTCTTCCTAACAAAAATCTTATTTCAGCATCTGTTAATGCCCGATTATGCATAGTTATCTCATCTATATTCCCTCGGAAAAAAACTTGCTCAGGATCAACTAGACGCAAATCGTATCCAACACCAAATTCTGGCCTTGAGGAGAATTGATTAGGCCCTGCACTTGGATTTAAGAATAATAGATTCCCGTCAACATAGAACCCCCAATTGTTTGCTGCAACATCACGTCTATATGTAATCATATGCCATGTATTATCTCTAATGCCGCTACCACCACAACAACTTATATCTAACCAATTGGGTGAACCGCGTGGAGTATCCCACCATAAAAACAATTGATCTGGAGTCCTTGTTTCTAGAACAAAATCATCTAGTGCTGGATCGGTTCTTGGATGATTGCCCATAAAAACAAGTTTACCTACATCTTCTGGAGAGATTCTGGTCCAAAAATTAATTGTTAAATCCTCTCGCCCAAACCCAAGATCTGTTAATCTAATTGGAACATTTACCATATCCCCAAAATCAGAACCTCTGAAAAAAAGGGAATTACCAACTGCACCTGCTTCAAGCAAAGTTCCCCTTACAGTTGCTGAAAAAGGAGTTGGAACTCCAGCACCATCAAAGGTATTTCCAGGAGTTGTACCGCCTGGATTTAGGATATCAAAAGGTAATTCTAAGATTAACCCCCGTGTTACGTCCACTCCTAAACATTCCACAGCCTCAGGATCACACATCTCTTCTTCACATTCAACTGGCTCCGCTCTTATAGCTCTTCCTGATTCATCACATGCCCCACTTGAAATCGCATTGCCTTCACATCTATCTTCCTCTACCACTTGTCTTCTTCCTTGTGTTTCTATTGCAGCTCTAACATCTTCATCCCTTTCGCAAACAGGTCCTACCTCAACACATTCAGATGGTTCTCCTGCACATTCTTCAATGTCTTCGCATTCTTCATCTCTACTAGCTATATTGGATCCGCTACAAAATCTAACTAATCTTGTATACATATTTGCACATCCATTCCTTAAATTTTCAAAAGTTCTTCTCCCTTGTCTTCTGATTGCTCCTCCTGCATCTTCTTCGCAAACAACTGGTTGTTCTTCACATGCCACTGCTTCGCCTTCACCTTCACATTCTTCAATTTCTTCACATGGTAGTTCATCATCTACAATACTTGAACCACTACAGGCTCTTAGTAATCTTGTATAAGCATCTGAACAGGTGTGTCTTAGGTTTTGAAGAACTCTTCTGCCTTGTGTTCTAACTGCTCCACCAGCATCTTCTTCACAAACAGGTTCTACTTCAGCACATGCAGATGGTTCTCCTGCACATTCTTCAATATCTGAACATGCTTGTTCCTCATCTACAATGCTTGGCCCTCTGCAAATCCTTAGTACTCTTGTATAAGCATCTGAACAGGTGTGTCTTAGGTTTTGAAGAACTCTTCTGCCTTGCCTTTGAAGTGCACCTCCCTCATCTGCTTCACAAACAACTGGTGCTTCTTCGCATGCTATTGCTTCCCCTTCTCCCTCACATTCTTCAGTTTCTTCACATGCTTGTAATTCTCCACTAATATTTGAACCACTGCATACTCTCAATAATCTTGTAAATGGATCCATACATATATGCCTTAAATTTTCTAAAACCCGTCTACCCTGTGTTCTAATTGCCCCGCCTGCATCTTCTTCACAGGTAATTGGTGCATCTTCACAAGCTGCAGAAACTCCTTCAGCTACACATGCCTGATTGTCTGCACAAGGAGTCTCAACTTGAGATTGAATATCACTAGCACAAACTGGAGTCGAGAGAGTTGTTCCATCCACACAAGAAGGCGTTTGCCTGGTGCCACGTCTTTCAACCCCTCCATCAGCAATATAAGTTTGATTCCCGTCCTGAACACATTCTGTTTGTGGTTCACAATCAGTAGTCACAGGATCACATGCAAAGTGATCTGGACAAGGCTCCAAAACTGGAACGGGTGTATCACCTACGCATGAAGGCACCTGTTTTGTATTTTCATCAAGACAACTTCTTGTTACACGCGTTTCTTCCTGAGGTACGCCTCCAACTGTTTGAACTGCAGAAAAACCATCTGTTTCACACCTAACAATCGGAACACATACAGTTGCACCATTGGAACCTTCACATAAATTTTCAGGAGGGCAGGTTGTTGGAGTCAATTGGATATCACTTCCCTTACAAGAAGGGGTAATTACAGCAGGATTGCCTTCTGCATCAACCCCACATTTCGTAGTTTCTGTTTGTAATACTCTGTTCCCAATAGTTCTTACTGAAGTTCCATCAAGCTGATCACATACAATTGGCATGCTAGTACAAGCGCTAATCTCTGGTTCACATCTTTGGTCAGCCCCACATGTTTCTTTGCTTGTTGCAATTTCTCCATCAACACAAGAAGGAACAATAAGTGTATTTGCACCTTCACAACGTGGAGTTACCCTAGTGGTTTCAACCGGTGTGGAACTTGCACCTTGAGCCATAACTGCTCCATTGTCATCTACCATGCACCTAATCTGTTTTTCATCAAATGAGGCAGAGGGCTCTACTTTTAAACAACCCCCAAATAGAGAAGCAAATCCTGTGCCCAAACCTACAGACCTAACTAAAGTCGCGAAACGCGAGAAAGAAATCCTATTTGAACGTGCTCTTAAAGACATAATCTCACCTATAATTCTCTCCATCTCTTACTACGGCCCAACTATTACTTCTAAAACGTTCTATATCAGAGCCTGTACCCTGAGAAGAACCAACAGTAAACGGACCTGTTGCTGCAGACGCATTAAGATACCAAGTACCTGCATCACCATACGCAAGACCTAATTGTAAAAATTCCAAAACTTCAACAGACAACCCAACTGCTCCTCTGTATCTTGGAACTTGGCCATGAGCAACATTAACTCCACCTAAAAGCCATAATGATGGAACAAGAGACTTAGGATCTACAAACTTTGTAGAGAATGGAATTGGAATCACTGTATCTAAACCAACGCTCGCAAATTCTGTAGAGTCAGTTGAATAAGTTGCTTCGTCATGTGCTGAATCAAATGAACGAGGTGCTTCAATAGGCAACCTTCCTTCTCTAACTCTTAATATAAGTTCAATATCACGTGCATTTAGGTTTGGAAGCTGAGTGAGACTCTCGAACCAAAAACGGTATCTTTCATCATTATTCCAGCCAGCAGCAAAATAAACATTAGGCATCTGGAATGCAGCATTTAAGTCTAATGCAGGACCGGTATTTGTAGAAACATCTCTTTGATTCGTCTGTAGTTCTTGATCAACTCCATAAGGTGCAGTAACCTTTAGATGACCTCCACTAAAATGGGGACCAGCCCTCCCCCCAACAAAGAGGAACATATCAGGAGCGAATTGAAATCGTGAACCTACCCCAACATATGAAATATGGTCATTAGATAAAGAAGTTACAGACCTAGGACTCCCAACGCCCTCTCTTTGAGAATCAGGCACAACTAGAGGATAATTGGCAACAGATCGAATATAATCATATCTTACTAAGAGAAAAAGGGCAATATCATCAGGTAGACTATCTAACTCCAAACCTAAAACACTGCTACGTATCATAGCCTCAAATGAAAGCTGACCAAGATCTGAATTGGCTTCAGTAAGAAAAGGAACACCAGGATTTCGATCTGCATGTCTGCTTGCACTTGGAGTTAAAGGAAAATTACCTTTGTCAAATACAATCCTTGCTGCCCATTGTTTAGTACGTAACCAATCAGCCCCTGCCCATCTCATATTATCATGTCTTCTTAGGTTTCCATCGTCTTTTTTTTCTGATGCTGTTTCTCTAGTACGATAAACTCTTTCTTTTGCTCTTCCCATAGATTCAAGAAGTTGTAAGCCAATGTCACGTGCATGATTATATTCATCAAAAATTATCTGCAATCGATCAATAGGGTATGTTCTAAGTTTATTTTCATCATCATAAAATTCTCCTATTCTCTGTATCTCATTTGCAGCAGCTAACTCATAACTTTTACTCAAATCTGAAAAAAGGGAATCGGGATGATTAAAAATAGAAGCACTGTCTGCTCCTTCAGGCAATTCTGTTTTTAGTCTGTCTATCTCGTGACCTAATCTAACAAGTGAGTTCTCTAATGCAGTTCTCAATGCAATGATATTTCTTGCAATCCTATCTTGAGTTGGTGGTCCTTCTTCCAACCGAAGACTTACTAATGGAATAAATTTTAGGGGGTCTTCGGAATTATTAGCACCATCAACAGTAGCACCATCTGTTGCACCACCAGTTTGAGCATCTTTAGGAACCAATGCTACAAGTGCAGGTATTTGTTCAAGCGGGGGTTCAGGTGGAAACACACTAGTTAAATCAATCCCTTTGGATTCGGCTATTCTTTTTAACCTCTCAAGAACGTCATGCCCCAAGTCAGCTGCTCTTCTCCCTATTTCTATTGCTTTTGCTATTTCAACATAACCAACTGGTTTGCCAGTATCACGTTTTTCAGATATAGGCTTTGCAACCTTATCAAACCTAGGAACTAACTTCTCAGTAAAATCACTTACAAAAGGAAAAACGTCCGAAACATCTGCTTCAGTAACTGAACTTCCAACAAAAAGTTCATAAATTAAATCTATTTGTCTTTCTATATTAGGCACTTCTGCAACCAAACTAATAAACTCATCTATCTGACATTGATTAACAAAGGTTCTACATTGTTTAGAGGTCTTACCTTTCTTAGGTTTTCCACGGATCTGCTCTTCACATTCTCTTTGAATTTGTTCACAATCAGGAGCAGCAGGTTCCTCCTGCCCATAAGCAGACTGAACATATCCTTTAAATGAGGTTGGTGCAAAAAAAGAAATTAAACCAATTGCACAAGTGCCAACAGCGGATGCAAAAGACCTTAGCCTTTCGGATCTCCGGCTAGTTACAGCTACTTTGGTTCTAAGCATGGCAATCCCTCATGAATAAAGATAAACAACTAACAGAATCGAATATTGCCACTGCCTTGCACCTTGAGACAAAATCCATAAAAGAATAATATGCACAGGAAACATTAAAAGTGCTTCTGTAAGGCAATATGCGTAAATAAAACAAGCATACGGCTTAAAAAAGGTTTATTTAGAGTATGTTTACACTAACAGTATTGGAGAATTTGTCTAATTAATACAAAATAAAGGTGTCAAAAATGAAGATATTAGTAACTGGTGGGGCCGGGTTTATTGGTTCAAATATAGTGGAAAGATTAGTAAAAGAAGGGCATGAAGTTACGGTAGTTGAT
>DATDTS010000008.1:0-21419 GCA_035290745.1 Candidatus Bilamarchaeaceae archaeon
CTTTGGCTTCCACCGATGATCTCTCCATAAGCTTCTGGTGCAAGCATATCAAAACACAAAGCCTCTTTTGGATTTTCAGGGTCAGCTGGTTTGTAGAAAGCCATAACTTCCTTTGGATAATGTGTTACAACGACAGGGGTGTCAAAATGATTCATAAGTTTTTCTTCTTCAATTGTTCTTAGATCTTTTCCCCATTCAAAGTCCATTCCTTCTTTTTCTTTTAGTATCTTCAATGCTTCAGAATATTTTATTGTCGGAAATGACCCGGAAATTGCTTTTTTTAGCTTCTCAACATCTCGTCCTATTGATTTTAGATCTTGTTCATGTTTTTCCAAAACCTTTTCTACAATAAATTTTACTTCATCTTTTGCAACTTGCACAACCTCATCAAGTTCCATCCATGGCGCTTCCATCTCAGCCATCCAAAACTCGGATAAATGCCTTGAGGTCTTGCTTTTTTCAGCCCTGAATGTTGGTGCAACATCATAAATTTTTCCAAGAGCAAATATTGCAGCTTCTGCATATAACTGCCATGATTGGGTTAGATACATTTTATCATCAAAGTATTTTACTTCAAACAAAGTTGAACCGCCTTCACAGGAGTTTGGAGTAAAAATTGGAGGGTCAAAAAGAGTGTATTCCCTTTTTTGAAAAAATTCGTGAATTGCGGAAACAACAGTACTTCTAATCTTCATTATTTTTGCAAGTCTCTGGCTTCTTAGCCATAAATGCCGTATATCTAGTAAAAACTCATCTGATTGATCTTTTGTTACAGGGAAAGGCTCTCCTTTGTGAACTGTTTGGAATTTTGTTGCTTGTATTTCATAACCACCTGGTGCTCGTGGATCTTTTTTAACAATACCTGTAACTATTACCGAGGATTCTAGATAAACTTCGCTTGCATCCTTTAGTGATTCTTCATCAACATTATCTTTCTTGATGGTTACCTGAACAATCCCAGAGTGATCTCTTAAAACAGCAAATACTAGTTTGCCCCCACCGCCAATCCTGTGGCGATGAATCCAGCTTCTTAAGTTGATTTCCCTTCCCTCCATTTCAGGATTGAAAATCTTGGAAATGTCAATAAAACTAGGAGCCATGGAGTTATAATAATTGAAAAGGGTTAAAACATTATTCTATTGTTATAAAAAAAGGTAAAAGATAGATTTTTAAAGAAAATGCACCAAAATGGGAATAAAGGTATAATAATGTCCAGTTATAGTTTGAAAAATGATAAAAAACTGATAAACCTAGGCGAGGTATTAAAAAGGTTTTTTATAACATCCTTTACGCTCACCTGGTTTTGAATGAGTTGGGTATATGGTTAGTCTTTTAGTACAACAAGTTAGTAGAGAGAGAAGAACTAGAATAAGAACTAGAAAAACAATATTCCCTAATTTTGGAAATGACCATGAAAGAGCTTTTAGATACATTACTGAACATGCACCACATTTGAGAACACCAATTCCAGAAAAGATATTCAGAAGAACATTTGAATTTGCTAGAGACATACATGATGGACAAAAACGAAAGGATGGTAAAAGAGATGCATTAACTCATCCACTTGAGGTAACTGCAGCAGTTGCCATAATCCTTCAAGGTATGGTCAGGCCTGCATCAAGTGCTGTTATACATGATACTGGAGAGGATGGTTCGAAAAATGGAAATCCGGTAACATATGAGATGATAAGGCAAAAATTTGGAGAAAGAGCTGCAAAAGACCTTGCATTGCTAACTGTTCCAAAATGTAAAAGACCAAAAGAGCCAAATGGGAAAGTAAAACATGAATGGGTATTTTTTGAGGATCCAGCTTATGCTGAAACAAGAGATTTTTACAAAGCAGATGGCGGAAGTTATCCAATAGAAGTATATATTGAAATGAGAGAGGTGTATTTTAGAAGATTACACACAAAAAATGGAGTGATAGTATTACCAATAAAATTAGTTGATGCACTCAACAATTTGTTTGATATAGATAACTTACCTGATGCTAAACAAAGAAGAAAACTTGAAGAAACATGTAGACTTCTTGTGCAAAGCGCAGTTAGGCTTGATTGGACACTTTATGAGATTATGGTAGGAGAACTGATAGAATGGCAAGTAAGAAGACCAGAATGGGGCTTAGAAATTCCTGAATTTGATGATGTTATTGGACAGCAAAGAGAAAAAGGGGTTATTTTGTGCAGAAGCAGAGCAAATTTGGATTTAGAAATGATACAACAGGAACTAGTAATAAGATACCCTGGAAGCCCAGAAATAGCAGTTTATGGAACTGTTGAAGGCCTGTGGAGAGATGGTACAATAGAACTTGGTTTGCCAACAGAAGGAACAGAACATTATCGAAGAAGAAGCATAGAAGCACTGGTAAGAAGATCTAAAGGATTATCTGGCAATGGTGTAGAGGTTAGATACGGTAGGAGTTTATTTTCAAGATTATATGGGAATCTAGGTGCTCGTGAAAGGATATATGCAGTAAGTGGGTTAAGAAATTCAACACCAGAAAAAACAGAGCACAATTTTGAAAGGTTTGTTGATGAGCTAAGAGCAGTACAATTACAACTAGCAAGAAATATTGGACAAATTGCTGGACACGCTTAAATAAAAAAGAATAAAAAAGAAAAACTACTTAATCTCAACTTGTTTTGGAGTTACTTTTAATACAACCCCAGCTGCAACTGTTTGACCCATGTCTCTAATTGCAAACCTTCCAAGTGGTCTGAAATCCTGGAACTTTTCAATACAAACAGGTTTCATTGGTTGGATTTTTACAACTGCAGATTCACCAGTTTTAATGAAATCGAGATTCTCTTTTGTTGGTTGACCTGATTTTGGATCCTTCTTCTCAATAATCTCAATAACCTTGCCTGCAAATTGTGCAGTGTGGACGTGGAATACTGGAGTATAACCAACTGAGATTGCGGTTGGATGATTTAAGACAACAATCTGTGCCGTGAAATCTTGGGCAACAGTTGGTGGATTATCAACAGGACCAATAACATCTCCTCTCTTAACATCTTTCCTGTCAACACCTTTGACGTTAAAACCAACGTTGTCACCACACTTACCTTCTTTAAGTTCCTGGTGGTGCATCTCAACTTTCTTTACTTCTGCTTTTCTACCAGAAGGCATAAAAACAACCTGCATACCTGGTTTCAAAACACCAGTTTCAATTCTTCCAACTGGAACAGTTCCATGACCAGTAATTGAGAAAACTTCCTGAACAGGCATTCTTAATGCAAGATCATTAAGTTTAGGTGGTACAGTTAATTTGTTTAACAAATCAAGAAGTGTTGGACCATTGTACCAAGACATGTTTGTAGTCTTTTTAGTGACATTGTCACCAGCATAACTTGAACATGGAACAAATGGAACGTCTTCTACTTTGTATCCAATTCCTTTCAAAAGTTTTTCAACATCAGCTTTTACTCTGATAAATTCTTCCTGTTTGTAACCAACAGCATCCATCTTGTTAAGGTTTACAATCAATTGGCCGATACCAAGAACTTTTGCTAAGAAAGCATGTTCTTTTGTTTGTGGTTGTACACCATCCTTTACAGAGATAACTAATACTGCTGCATCTGCTTGAGAAGTACCAGTAATCATGTTCTTAACAAAGTCTCTGTGCCCAGGTGCATCAATAATTGTAAAATAATACTTATCTGTTGTGAACTCTTTGTGAGCAATGTCAATTGTTACTCCTCTTGCTCTTTCTTCTTTCAATTGGTCCATAACAAATGCAAATTCGAAGGTTGCTTTTCCAAGTTTTTGAGCTTCGTCTTTCAACTTTTTTAGTTGCTGTTCAGTAATTGCACCTGTTTCATACAAAATCCTACCCACTGATGTTGACTTACCAGAGTCAACATGTCCTATAAACACAAGATTTAAGTGTTCTTTTTCTGCCATTCTAACAAACCTCCTATATTCTAAATATCAACTTATTTTCGGATTAGAATCTCTATCGAAATTCCAATGCAAACAAATTTTTTAAATTTGTTTTCACCTTAGAAAAAGGTTATAAGTGTGTTAAACGAATTAATTTTTAAAGCTTTCGTGCAGGGCCCCAGCGGGCCCCGCACCCCTTGCAACCACTTAGGCAGAAATCGCACCCCTTGCAACCTCTCACATTCAAGGAGTTGATTGAAAAAAAGTCAAAAGGAATAAAAAGAATCAAGTACAAACTCATTTGAACTTGCAATGCCATGGAGTGAAATGCTTCGCATTTCACGACAGTCAAGAACATTACATGTTCTTGCCATGGAGCGAATCTTTGCTGGATTCGCGACAGTCAAAAAATTTTGATTTTTTGCCAAGTTCAAATCATGAAGTTTTGCGGGCTTATATCTTTTGACTAGTTGCAGACTAACGCCAAAAGATATCACCAAAAGGCATTAGGATAAACTCATGAAGTTTTGCGGGCTTTTAACAGAAGTATGTAATTATGAAAATCCCTAGGAAGATAAGATGGTACGCTCGAAAGCTCCATCTTACCCCCCACCTCTACATTTCAAATGGACAATACACTACAACAGTATAATTTAAATACAAAACTTTTTATGTCGAAAAACAAAAATCACAAAAATTATAAAAAAACCATAAAAAGGGCAATACATTTATCTGTAGATCAATAGACTATTTAAATTTTCACTTAGTTATTTAGGTATGGCCGATGAATATACAAACAGACAGATGAAAAGATCTGAACAAGAAAAAAAAGAGATACCAAAGTATGAACCTGGGAAAAAAAGAAATTTTCCTTTCGCAGGTTTAGTTGTAGTTATTATAGTAGTCCTCATTGCAATGATAGTTGCATTCACAATTGAACCAACAAAAAAAGGGGGAGGACTAGAAAATGTTTCAATTCATATAACAAACCAAACTTATGAACCACCGAAGATATGTGATGAGGAATGTAAATTAGAAAAAGCAATAAATGAAACTAATATTGAACTATGCAATAAGCTAAATGAAACAAACAAACCATTTTGTTTAACCCAAGTTGGAGCTGTTAGTCTTGACGCTTGTATTTCCATAGAGGATCATGAAATTAAAAAAGAGTGCATATACAAACATGCAAAAGAAAAAGAATCAGTTGAGGTATGTAATAATTTACAAAATGGAGAAAGAGAAAGTTGTATACTTGAAGTAGATCCTTGCTATTACGGTGAATACCCAGAAAAAAATTTATGTATGGCATTATTAAATGGAGATTATAGGTTCTGTGAAGGAAACAAAGATTGCACACTTGAGTTCATAAAAGAGAATCCGCAAGCAGAGGCATGCGAAGAACTTAGTGATAGTGGTGATATTGGAGGATGTAAAAGCATTGTAACGAAAGCTGATTTTTGCAAAGACCTTGTTTATACTGAAGAAGATCAATGTTATGAGCTTTATGCGAAAGAAACAGAAAATCAAAAGATTTGCGATGAATTAAGCGATAAAGGAACAGAATATGCTTTCAATTGCTACACCTTTTTTGCAATTAGGGACAGTAACTTGAGCATTTGCGACAACATAGGAATTAATGAAAATAGGAGATGGGCATGCCATAGAGAATATGCACTTGAAAAAGAGGATTTAGAAGCATGCAGCACAATAGACAAATACGCTGAAATCTCAAAGAATAACTGCTATTTTGATGTCGCCAAAAAATACATTAAACCAGCTATTTGTAATAATCTTGAGGCAGTGGCACATAAACGGTCATGTTATGACGCAACAATACTAAGGCAAAATGTTCCAAGCGTAGAGTTTTGCCATGATGTGTATGTAGACAGCTGGAGAAACCTCTGTTATACTTCTATTGCAAAAAGAGAACTGGATGAATCTATCTGTAATAACATTGAAGTAGACTCTGAGAAGGACCTTTGTTTATACAACGTAAGACAACAAGAAAAGGATGAAATTAATGAATAAATCAGATACAAAACCGATGAAACGGTTAAAACAAACTCTAACTTCCGGGAATTTATGGCTGTATATCCTAACAGATATAAAAAGAAAGAAAAGGAGCTACGCATATGTTCTAGACCAAGAGATACAAAAAAAATTTGGGTTTAGACCTGGAAGGGTTATGATTTATCTTGTTCTATACAAACTTGAAAATGAGGGGATTATTGAATCGGCATTTGAAGAAAGAAGAAAATATTATACTTTAACAAGAAAAGGTGTTGAAACCCTTCTACTTGCAAAAAAATATTTAAAATCACTGTATAAGTTATTATAGTTGATAAACTTGAGGATAGGGATAACAGGAACACCCGGAACTGGAAAAACAATAACAGCAAAACTGCTAGCTAAAGAATTGAAATGCGAATTAATAGATCTTAAAAAAGTAGTAAAAAAACGAGGGCTTTTGGAAGGAATTGAAGTTGATACAAAAAAACTCCAAAAAGGATTAAGCAGTATATTAAAAACAAAAAAAAATTTTGTAATAGAAGGGCATCTGCTTTGTGAGATGAAAACAAACTTGGATATTCTGTTTGTATTAAGAACAACCCCAAAGGAACTTAGAAAAAGACTCAAAAAAAGGAAGTATTCCGGGAAAAAGATAGAAGAAAACATAATGGCTGAACTTTTGGATTACTGTAGCATAAAAAGTTCAAAAAAGTATAAAAAGATAATAGAGTTGGATACTGGAATAAGAAGCATCAAAAAAACAATAAAGAAAATGTTAAAAGCACTTGGTGATAAAAAACAAATAGACAAGATTGATTATACACAGGAATTAATTGATTATTTAAACTTGAAAAAAAGTCAGACGTGATATTATGAGTGATGAAAAAAAACTTATGGAGGCTGCACTTTTTCTGACTTCAAGACCAATGGGACTAGACGAATTCAAAACACTTACTGGAATTGGAGCTGTAGGATACTTGAAAGAAAAGATAGATGAGCTAAAAAAGGATTATGAACAAAAACAGAGCGCAATTGAGATTATAGAATTTGATGGCAAATACTCCATGAGAGTAAGAAATGAGCATATAGAAAAGGTAAAGCAGTTTACAAAGGAAACTGAGATAAGCAAAAGTGCATTGAGGACACTTGCCTTTCTCTCAAAAAACGACAACATGTTGAAGTCAGATCTTGTTAAAAAAATAGGAACACAAGTTTACATGAGTGTGAAAGAACTAACTGAAAATGGATTCATAAAGCAAAAAAAATTTGGAAGAACTTCGAGGATTACACTAACTGAAAAGTTCAAAACATACTTTGGAAATCAGTAAGGATTCATACCAAGAGAGGTTTGGTTTATTTCAAATGGCTCCTTATCAGTTGATACTTTTCCTAAAGAAAGAAAAGGTCTAAGATACTTTGGAAGACCAAAAGATAAAGAACCTAGGATTCTTAGATCAAATTTTTCCTCATTATCTTTTATTGTTTTAGTAAGCTTCTGCTCGTCAATCTTATGTTCTGAACAAACTGCAAAAACCAGAAGATCAGAGTAAATAGGAACATATGAATTAGTAAAGAGAATATATGGGAATACGTCCTTCAAAGTTGCCACAATAGTTGGAAAAGCATCTTTATACATCAAAGGAAAATCACAATGCAGTGAAAAAACACCCTTCTTAGCAAGAAGCATTTTCACCATTTTATAAAATTCCCTGGTATAAAGCATTTTTGAAGGTCCAAAAGGATCAGTAAGATCACAAATAATAACATCATATTTATTGCCCTTCTTCAGTTCATCCTCAACAAATTTTCTTCCGTCACCAATGTGGAGATCAAGTCTCTTATCCTCATAAGAATTACCGCAAACAAATTTCAGATGCTCTTTTGCAAAAGAAACAACTTCTCCATCAATTTCAACCATCTTTACTTTTTCAACATTATGCTTAAGCACTTCCTTTGGGGAGCCTCCATCGCCTCCCCCTATAATCAAAACTTTTTTTGGATTCTCATTACAAAGCATCGGAAGCTGGGCCAAAGGCTCATGATAAAAATAATCACCATATTCAGCAATTTGTGGCTTACCATCAAGTACAAGTACTTTTCCATATTGGAAAGTTTCCATAAGCTCAAGCTTTTGGTATTTAGTTTGTTTTACTGCAATTACCTTTTTGATTTTGAAGAACCTCCCGTAAGCCGCTGAAAACTGTTCAACAAATCTAAGATCACTGTCAAGAACCATCTAAGCACCTTTTATTAAAAAAATCAGGTAAAACTGTTTCAAACTGTATTGAGGAAATAATAAAAAGATTTGCTATTGAAATAACCTTCTTAATGCCAAGGCCACTGTGAACTGTGTTCACATGGTCTGCCAAAAAATATATTTTTTGCCAAGGTTGGATTTACCTGATTGGTAAATGCCCTTGTCTTATATTCATTCGCCAAGGTCGCATAACCTGGTAGTGCGCTAGACTTGAATGAACTTTTTACCAAGTATAAAACGCTGAAAAAGTTCAATCAAAAAGTTAAGATTAACTTTGTCAGATGATATGAAATAGTAAAAAGTTTAATCAAGAAAAAGAAATCTAGTCCCGTAAGGGATTGTCAGTTCAATAAACTTCTTTCGGGATGCCAAAGAAGTTTAATCAAGAAAGAGGTTTGGACAAATCTGGCCCTTGGCGATATTCTTTAAATTTCGGCAGAATTAAAATTACTTGCTTATAAGCTTATTTTATGGGATTGCTTGATTTTTTTGCTGGAATAGAAGAAAAACGGGACCTGATAGTTCAAAAAAGAGATGATAGCAGTTTTGCAGTTGGCATATTTCTTAGAATAATTGATACAAAAATAAATATCCCAAAAGAAGCTGAAAAAAGTGAATGTCTTGAAAGCTATCAAGTAAACGAACGTATAATTTTTCCTCTAGAAGTAAGAAGATCAGAGACAATTATTAGGCTGGAACGTGAAAAAAACAGACTACAACAAAATGTGCTTAAAATTGATAAATATGAAAAGGAATTAGAATTATTGACAAAAGAAATAGAAAAACTTGATAAAAAATGCAAATATGTAAAAATAGTTTTTAAAGGAAACGATAAACAAGAATTAATAGAAAGAACAAGGCAATTTGGAGAGAATTTTGGGGAGAACTGGCTTAAAGGAGAGGATCTCAAAATGGCAAGAAATCTACCATGGAGTGAACTGAAAGTTCACGACAGTCAAGAAAGCAAAGCTTTCTTGCCATGGGAAAAATCAAAAAAATCATAAATTGGAGACTTGATTATATACTCATATATGGAATACAAAAAAACGAGGTAAAAAAATGTCTGTAGATATTGTAGTAGGAACACAATGGGGTGACGAGGGAAAAGGTAAGATAATAGATATTCTTGCAAAGAATTATGATTATATTGTAAGATTTAACGGTGGAAATAATGCGGGACATACAATAAAAGTCGGCGATAAAAAATTCGGGCTTCATTTAATTCCTTCGGCTGTTTTTTATCCTGAAAAATTTAAAGTAATTGGGAATGGAGTTGTGATCCATCCTGAAACATTGCTTGAAGAGATTAAGAAAGTAGAGGAAGCTGGTTATTCAACTGAAAAATTAAGGATTAGCGAACGTGCACACATAATTCTTGACTGGCATATAATGTTAGATGGAATTGAGGCACAAAAGAAGATTGGCACAACCAAGAGAGGAATTGGGCCTGTTTATGCAGATAAAGCAACTAGGGTTACTGCAATTAGAATTTTTGATCTTTATGATAATTTGAAAAACAAAGTAGATTTCATTTCAAAAATAAAGAAACAAGTAATAGGGTCATATGGACAACCCATTAACTTTGATATAGATGATTTGTATAACAAACTCAATCAATTTGCTGAAAAAATAAAACCCTATGTTGTTGACACACAAATACTGCTTAATGAAGCAATTGATAAAAAGAAAAATATCTTGCTAGAAGGGGCACAAGGAACAATGTTGGATGTAGACCACGGAACTTATCCCTACGTAACTTCTTCAAATATAGTAAGCGGAGCTGCGTGTATTGGAACTGGAATCCCACCAAACAAGATTAACAAAATTATTGGCATAGCAAAAGCATATACTACAAGAGTTGGAGAAGGTCCTTTTCCAACTGAATTAAATGATGAAAATGGCAAAAAGTTAAGAGAACAAGGAAAGGAATTTGGAACGACGACAAACAGGCCAAGAAGATGCGGATGGTTAGATCTTGTTGTTCTGAGATATGCATGCAGAATTAATGGAATAACTGAACTAGTTTTAACAAAAATAGATGTCCTGGACTATTTTGAAGAGATAATTGTTTGTACTGAATATAAGATAAATGGTAAAAAAACAGCAGAAATGCCTATAAACTCAGAAAAAGCAGAACCAATTTACAAAACATTTAAAGGTTGGGGCAAAGCTGACTGGGCAAAAGGAATCCCGAAAGAAGCTAAAGAATATATGAAATTTATTGAAAAAGAAACTAGAATAAAAATAAGTATCTTATCTTATGGGCCAAAAAGGGATGAAACTTTATTCTTAAAATAATCTTTCTTTAAATCTAACTAAATTGGCCAACGACGTAATAGCATTAGTAACAGATTAGAAGTCTATTGAGAACTTTCAAAACTAAGAACTCTTTTTGTTTTCAGAATTAACTTTGCATTGAATTTCCTTTTCAAAAATTCCTTTGCAGATTTTATACGCTCTCCGTTTTTGCCTATTGCAATACCGCGATCTTTTTCATCTACAGTAAAAATTATGTTTTTTTCATTCATAACATCCAATACTTCAATTGAGAAAATTTTAACATTATTAAACATACTGCCTAAGAATATCTCGGGATCCGGTGAATCCCCTAATATCACAACATTTTTTCTAAATACTGACCTAAGTTTTGGTATATTACTTCCCTTTTTCCCAATGGCCTTGCCAAGATACTTAAGATCAACTAAAAAAACCAGTAGACTATCGGATAAATAATAATCCCTAGGCATAACTCTAACTATCCTTTCAAATTCAGAAAAAAAGTTGAGGTCCTCTCCTGTAAGTTCCATTGAATCATTTCTTTTTTACAAATTTGCTTATATTTGAACTACCAAAATCAAATACAGAAATAACTGAAACAGGATAAGGCTTTCCACATATTGAACCAAGCTCAAGAGAACTTCCCTCATAAGTAAAAAAAGGGATCCCTGAGGTATTTGAATTCTTCAATTTGCTAGATACCTCTAGAAGAACATTGTTAGCTAAAATTAATAGTTTTGTCTTCTTTGAACTGCAATTCCTAATTGCATCTCTATAACCATAACCTACCTTACCACTTTCAACAGTAAGTCTAATTGCAGAATGAACAGGGTCCTCTTTGTCTTTCTTGGATGCTCTTCTTCTAATAACTCGCTTCTTCTTTGTTTTTTTGCCTTTTTCATCAATAGTTTCTTCTACTTCTTCTACTGTTTCATCAGTTGTCTCTTCTACGGTTTCTTCTAAATCTTCATCTGACATTTGTCTCCCTCTATTTCTTGGATTTTACCAATAGTTTTATTTTTCCTGTACCAACAGGAACTGTTTGACCAACAATAATATTCTCAGTAACGCCAATAAGGTTTTCATCTTCTGCAAAAGTGCTTGCGTTAACCAGATGTTTAACTGTTTCTTCGAATGCTGCCCTTCCTAATACGCCAACCTTCTCACCGCTTAATCCATGCCTTCCAATAGATTTAATGCCACCGGAAAAACACATAGCATCTGCAACTAGCATGATATGACGAATGTCAACAAACAGCCTCTGCATATCAAGAACTGTTTTCATTTCCCTGATTATTGCATTTCTTGCAGCCTCAATACCAAATACCTTCTCAATCTCTTTGATGTTGTTTGTGTAGATTCTGGATGGATCAACCATTGGATGCTGCATTGCATCTGTGATGTTGAATCCAGCTGCCCTTATAAAAAACTCATTATCGTGTTTTAAAACTACTGCTCGTTGTATTCCTTTAACACCCTTTACAATTGTTTCGCTAAGCTTGTTTGCAAGTTTTCGAACTGATCTTGCAGTTGAAGAAACCGCACTTTCCTCTTCGCCTTTCTTTTTAGAAGGCTTAAGAACTAATTTGTCATCAGTGATTTTAACATCAGGTGAAATTGCAGAAATAACATTTTTAAGAGCTGTAAATGTAACTCCTAATGCCTTTCCATCTCTTTCATTGTAGGTTATACTAATCTTTCTTGAAGAAAGGTCATCTTCAACAGTTGCAATATCAGAAACAACAACTGCGCTTACTTCGCTTGCTACCTTCTCAGCTTGCTGTTGACTCTTGCAAAACTCTTTTTTTAGATAAATATCAATTAATGGTTTCTTTGGCTCTTTCTTAGAATCAACTATCTCGATAAGCCTTGGTAAACCTGTTGGCACATGCTCTGCAACACCTGCATAGTGAAAAGTACGCATTGTCATCTGAGTACCAGGCTCTCCAATACTTTGAGCACAAACAACACCAACTGCTTCAAAAGGAGCAATCTTTGATAGATCTCTTGTCTCTTTTTTCATGAACATCACCTAAGCTGTATCTACGTCGTCCCCTTTTGGCTCATCAGAAGCTTCTGTTTTTGATGAATACATTGGGTCTTTCCCGTCTCCACCATAAATAAATTGCACAACGCTCATATCCGCATTTCTTACACTAATATCATCATAAACAACTAAGTCCTGAAGTGCATTGATTAATCTTCTCTGCATGTAACCACTTCTTGCAGTTCTAATAGCAGTATTAACCAAAGCTTCCCTTCCACCCATTGAATGGTGAATGAACTCATAAGGGGTTAAACCAGTTCTAAATGATGAGAACACATATCCTCTTTCCCCTGCTGCAAGTATACCTGGTTTGAAATAAGGTAAAGTTCTTCCCCTATAGCCTCTTTTTGGCCTTTTGCTCCTAACTGCTTGTTGAGCAACAAGTGCAGACATCTGAATAGCGTTAAGCAAACTACCCCGAGCACCAATTCTGGCCATAACTATGGATGGGTTTTCAAAAGTCAAGTCCTCTTCAACAATTTTACCTGCTTCGTTTCTAGCATTACCAGTTGTTTGAAGTACTAGTCCCTCAAGTGTTTCCTTTAGCGAAAGCCCAGGTGATCTTTCCAATGACCTGTTTTTATACTGCATAACTAAATTATCAATTTCTCTACTCATTTTTTCATTTATTTTTCTAACCTTTTCGTCCGCTTTTTGAGAAAGCGAATAATCTTTAATAGATACACTCAAACCACGCATTGCTAAAGCCTGAAGAGCTAAGTTGGTAATACGATCCAAAAACTTTCCAGCAGTCCCAGGCCCATAATCAATAAATATTTTTTCAAGAATCTCGTTCTCAACAACTTTTCCACCAAGTGAACCTTTGACTAATTCGCCTTTCCTAATAACAACCTCTTCTCCAAGTTTTGACCGGCTTTTTATAGAAAAGTCGTCTGGAAGAAGCTGAGAAAACAATAAAGTTCCTGAATATTTATCTTTTTTATCAGGTTCAGGCAATTCAAAAATTCCAACAGAGTATAAAAGATTACTTGCTTCGATTTTATCAAATAATGCATCCTTATGAGTTAAGAAATATATGGCTGAAACATGATCTTCCTGTGGTTTAATAATTGAATGCCCATGTCTAGGAGAAAGAATTTGTCCATCAACTTTCATCAAACATCTAGCTTCTGCTTGGGATTCTGGTGTCTGAATTATATGCAGGTTCATTTCATCTCCATCAAAATCTGCGTTATATGGTGAAGTAACAACAGGATTTAACCTAAATGTTTTTCCAGGAAGTATTCTGGCTTCATGTGCCATCATAGAGATTCTGTGAAGAGATGGCTGTCTGTTAAATATGGCAATGTCTCCATCAATGATATGTCTTTCCATAACCCAGCCAACTTTAATGTTCTCACAAATTTCTTTTTTCATTACTTCCTCGTCCCCTACTTTGACCCTTCTTCCGTCTCCACGAATTAGATAAACTGCACGAGGAAATTTGTCTGCCATGATGTATTTTTTGCATTCCTCAATATTCCATTCAGTTACCCTTATAGGAACAGATAATTCTTCTGCAATCCGTTCTGGAATGCCAATTTCATTTAGCGAAATAGCAGGATCTGGAGAAATAACAGTACGTGCTGAGAAATTAACACGCTTACCACTTAAGTTATATCTAAAACGACCCTCTTTTCCCTTTAATCTTTGTGCAAGTGTTTTAAGGGGCCTGCCGCTTCTGTGTCTTGCAGGCGGAATGTTCGCAGTTTCATTATTAAAATATGTCGTAACATGGTATTGAAGAAGCTCCCAAAGATCTTCAATAATTAATTGAGGTGCTCCTGCATTTATATTTGCTTCTAGTTTTTGGTTAATACGAATTATATCAACTAATTTGTGAGTCAAATCATCTTCACTTCTTTCACCAGTTTCAAGGGTGATAGATGGTCTTACATTAACTGGAGGTACGGGAAGTGAGGTTATAACCATCCACTCAGGTCTTGAATATAAAGGATCAAAACCAAGTTCTCTTAGATCCTCATCACTTATTGCAGCAAGATGTTCCCTAAGTTCAGTAGGAAGAATAATAGATTTATCTCGATAAAATGTTGTTGGCTTAAGAAGTTTGTAAATTGGCAATTCAGTACTGCAATTGGAACATGTTTTAACCTTCTTTTTCTTTTTTGCATCTTCCTCTTCTTCAATTGTCTCCATTTTTGGTTTTAGAACCAATTTGTGACAAGAAAAACAGGTTGACTTTAGTACGTATAAGATTTGCTTTCCGAACTCAACATGAACAACTGGTCTTACTAGATCAATATGGCCAAAGTGTCCAGGACATTCTCTTACCCTGCCACCACATGTTTTGCATCTAAGACCTGGGTCAACAACACCTAATTTAGTATCAACAAGCCCACCATCAATTGGATACCCATCATCATCATACGTATCTGGAACCAGAATCTTTGATGAAGACATTTTCCTTATCATCTCTGGCGAGAAGATAGAGAATTTTATTTTATCAATTATTTTTGAAACGTGCATATTTTCACCCTTTATCTGTTAAAATCAACCTTGGAAATATGTAAAGAGATCTAATCTCATCCAGTAATAACTTAAATGCATAGCTCATTTCAACTGAATGAACAGTTTCAGAACCACACACAGGACAAACATCCTTATTTCTAGCATAATCATGTGTTGCTATTGCTCCGCATTCTGAACAAATCAGCTGCACTGTCTTATCGCTCTCTTCCAATAATCTTTCTTTGACAACCATGCTTGCCCCATATCCTAAAAGGCAGTCACGTTCCATTTCTCCGAATCTAAGTCCACCTTCACGAGCCCTTCCTTCAGTTGGTTGGTGGGTTAACAATTGCACAGGACCACGTGATCTTACATGAGACTTATTTGAAACTAAATGATGAAGACGTTGATAATAAGTAACTCCAATAAAAATCTTAGCTTTCAGTTCTTTTCCAGTTAGACCATCATATAATGTTTCCTCACCATATTCTTGGAAACCGTGATCTAATAATACCTTTCTATATTCTTCCTCAGTATTACCGCTGAAGGCAGTTCCATTCATTAAATTACCATTCAAAGAACCTGCTTTAGCACCAAGTGTTTCAAGCAAATGTCCAGCAGTCATTCTGCTTGGGATAGCATGCGGATTGACAATCAAATCAGGAACAACACCACTTTCAGTAAATGGCATATCTTCTTGTGGCAACACAAGGCCAATAACACCCTTTTGACCATGACGGGAAGCAATCTTATCGCCAACTTCAGGTATCTTAATTGCCCTTACCCTTATTTTTACAAGCCTGTTTCCACTTGGACCTTCTGTAATTAGTACAGAATCAATTTTACCTGAATCTCCAGCTTTTAATGCAAGAGAACTTTCCCTGTGTTTTTCTTCAACAGTACCAAAAACAGAAATTTCCTCAAGAAATCTAGGAGGGGAAATTTTTCCAACAAGAACAGATTTTTTATCAACTTCACTCTCAGGATAAACAATGCCGTCTTCACCTAAGAATTTGTATGAGTCTTCTCCGCGATATCCTATGACTTCTGGAGTAGGAATACCGATTTTATCCCTTTGTCCACCTGGATAAGATCGTTCTTCACACTCATAAGTTTTAAACATAACAACTCTGCCAAGACCTCTCTCAATAGCACCTTTGTTAACTATGATGGCATCAGCCATATTGTATCCTTTAAAACTAGTTAAAGCAACAATACAGTTTTGTCCTGCTGATTTGTGTTTCAATTTAAGGGCTTTATACAAATCAGTTTGAACAATAGGCTGCTGAGGATAAAACATAATATATCCTCGTGTATCGTATCTTAGGTTAAAGTTAGTAGCATACATACCAAGAGATTGTTTAGCCATTGAACAAGCCATTGTAATTCTTGGAGAAGAGTTGTGCTCAGGATATGGTAAAATAGAAGCAACAACCCCAAATATTGAAGCAGGGTCAATTTCCAAATGAGTGTGCTCCATAGTTAGCTGATCTTCAGATAATGCAACATATGCATTTTCTTCTTCTTGAGCATCAAGGTATTCAACAACACCCATCTTAATTAAGTGGTTCCAATTCAATTGCTTGTTTTTTAATTTTTGTAATATTTCAGGAGTTAGCCTGCTTTTTTGGTTCTCAACTACGATATAAGGCCTTCTTACACGTCCCTTGTCAGTTACTATGTGAAGTTCATTAAGTTTATTATCATAATAAACATTAACCTGGTAATTAACCTCATTCATTCTTCTTTTTTCTCTAATTCTTCTTGAGAAACTTCTTCCGTCAGGATGATACCCCATGAATTTCCCATTTAGATAAACAGGTGTTTTGTCAGATTTCATGAACTAACCTCGTTTTTTACATCAAAGATCTTAAGAAGTTCTAATACTTCCTCATCTTCCATACCTACTGATACTTCTGCCATAATAGAAAGATTTTTCACTAATGAACAACTAGGACCTTCAGGCGTTTCATTAGGGCACAACTTACCTATGTGTGTACCATGAAGATCTCTTGCTTTAAAATGAGGGTGCTTCTTACTTAATGGTGAAATGACTCTCCTTAAGTGTGAAACGGTTGAAGCATAACTTACCCTATCCAATAATTGTGATACCCCAGTTTGGCCTGCAATCCAGTTACCTGTTGCCATAGCATACCTAATCCTATCTGCCATAGCATCCTGCCTAACAAGTGTATGAACTTGAAGTCTTCTTCCGCGAGCATCTGCCCTTGAAGCTTGATAGATAAGATCCTTAACCAAAAATTGGAAAGCATATCTGAAAAGCTCCTGCATAAGCTCGCCTGCAAGCTTTACACGTTTATTTGAATAATGATCTTTATCATCTGGTGGAAGTTCCATATATGAAATTCGAGTTGCTTTTTCAGCCATGTTAATCAAGAATTTTGCTTTGTCTAAATTGGATTCTTTTTTAACTCCAACATGAGGCAATAGATAGTTATTAACAAGATTTTCCATCCTTGTTAATCTAAATTCTTGAGGCTGGCCAGGAGAAAGTTTCCTGCTAAGCACATCAATTGCTTCATCTATGTTTTTTGTTTCTTCTACCTCAAGATTCAAAACAACATCATTTTGAATCTTCTTGTCATTCGAAAAGGTTTCTTGAATGTCAGAATCAGACTTAAATCCAAGAACACGAAGCAATTGAATTAAAGGGATGCCGGATGGTGACGATGGAAATTCAACAGTGTAAATCCCTTCACTATTTCTGTTTACTACGCACCTGGCTCTGAACCCATAATAAGTAGAAAAAATCTTTGAAACGATTCCATTTCTTTCTTTTGTTACCATGATCTTATTTGGAACAAGGTCCTCGATACTAACCAAGACTCTTTCGCTTCCATTTACAATAAAATAACCACCTGGGTCACTTATGTCTTCACCTGCTTCGACTAATTCTCCTTCGCTCATTGATGACAAGTAACAGATCTTGGATTTTATCATGATAGGCACTTCACCAATAAAAACATCAGAGTAAGTAGGGCGTTCAACGCCATTAAAAACAGGAACAATCTCAAGAAAAATAGGGGAGGCGTATGTTAAATTTCTCAACCTTGCTTCCATAGGAAGAATTGACCTGTAGCCTCCTTTTACTTCATAATATCTAGGCTGCTCAATTCTTACTTTACCAAGTTTTAATTCAAATCCTTCTACATTTGTTTTGATAGTTCCAATTCTCTCAATAACAGCCTGAATTCCATGTTCTAAAAACTTATTATATGAATCAAATTGCTGTTTAACAAGAGTGTTTACATCGTAATATGCTTCAATTATTCCAGAAACCATGTTCAAACCTCACAAAGGTTAATCCACCACTAACCTATAAGAAAAATATTTTCCCGTTGAATCATCCCTATGTATTTTAATTAGGTCCCCAACATTTGCATTTAAAGATTTTGCTTCAGGATCAGAACTTTTTAATTTTGGAAGTTGTTTTTCAACGATTTTGTATTTAGATAAAACACTCTTTTTTTCAGCATCTGAGGTAATCTCCATTTTAGGTACAAGAGCATGTCCAAGAACGTCAACTTTTCTCTCTTCTTTTTTTGGTTTTTTTTCTTTTTTAGAAGAAGTTTGTTTTTTAGCATCTTTTGTTTTTGTCAAGCAGAACCACCCAGAGTTATGACTACCTCTTATCGGACTAGGAAAAGTATTTTAAAACAGAAAGGTTTAAAACGATTGGTATTAGAATTTTGTCATAAAAAGTGTTTATTTGTATAGAAAATTTAAAATTCTGGCTAGAATATAAAAAGGTTATAACTAAATTAAAGATACACTAAAGGTGAAAGAATGATAGTTATTATTGATAATGGCAGCCAATATACCCACTTAATAAAAAGGAATTGCAGGGATCTAGGATTTGAAGCTACGATCTTAAATAATAAAAAAAGGAGTTCCGAGTTCAAGAATATAATAAAAAATGCTGAAAAAATAATCCTGTCAGGTGGACCAAGTTCAGTTACTGCAGGAAATAATGGATTGAGTGAAGAGATTGTTAAAAAAGTAATAAATGGGGTATTGCCTGTGCCACTTTTAGGAATTTGTTTTGGCCATCAGCTACTTGCTCATATGTTTAATGGGAAGGTAGAAAAAGGAGATTCTGCGGAATACGGAACTTGTGAAATAGAAATTGATGATGAGGATATTTTGTTTAAAGGAGTGCCGAAAAAATTGAATGCATGGGTTTCACATTTTGATACAATAAAATTACTGCCAGAGAATTTTGTTGGCCTCGCACATTCTAAAACATGTCAGTATGAAGCAATAAAACATAAGGAAAATTTTATTTTTGGAGTTCAGTTTCACCCTGAGGTTTGGCATACTGAACATGGAGAAAAAATATTAGCTAATTTTTTAAAGATATGATTATTAGATTTGCTTATTATGATTAGGTTTTATGTATTGGAAAATGTTCAAAAAGCAAAAATTAGAAGAACTTGAAAACGCTAGCCAAGAGAATAAAGTTGATGATAGTATTACTCCATTGCTTAACATACTAAACAAACACGAAAATATAGTTACAACATCATCTTGTTATGGAAGAATAGTCTTGTTAGAGTATGATTTGAAAAAAGGAAAAAAAGAATCTAATTTTTACAAAAAATGGCATAGGAAAGTTAAAAGTGAAGAAGTAGAAGATGCAATCAGGAATTACACAACACCAAAAGGTGTAAGAGAGTTGGAGCCATCATTGTATGGAATTAGGGGGTATTATAGTAGGGGGGTTATAAGAAAAAAAATGTCCCCCTCTATTGCTGGGGCTCTGCTGTGGTTTAAAGTTGAGCCGTTTATCCTTCACGTAGCATGTAATGGTCTTGAATCAGCAAAATGGTTCTTGGAAAAAATAAGAACATGTGGAGTTAAAAGAGGGGGAATACAAACAATTTCAAAAAAAGTAATGATTGAAGTGCAAGGACATGGGCAAATAATCTTCCCACTTAAGTATGTTAAGATAAAATGGAAGGAACTAATAAAAATAGCAAATGATATGATGAGTAAGAATGCAGCAACGATTAGAAAAATAGAAAAAGCTTTTAAAAGTTAAACGAATGGCTTGTGTATGAAAAAAATACTTTATCTTGTTGGAGTACTAGTTCTTATTGTTATCCTAGTTTTTGCCTATCTAAATTTTTTCAATCAATCAAGTGAAAAGGAAGAGGAAATTGTTAAAACTAAAGAAAAAAAAGAAATAGAAAAAGAAGAAGAGAAGGTAGAGATAAAAAACGATACTCAACAGGAGAATGTAAGTATAAAAGATGACAAACTAAAAATTTATTTCATACAAACAAACAATGAAACAACTCAGGGAGAAGCAATTCTAATCAAAAAAGATGAATTTGAGATGTTGGTAAATTCTGGACCAGAAAGCGGTTCTGATAAACTAATACAATTTTTAGAAGAAAAGGAAGTCGATAAACTGGATGTTTTTGTCACAACCGGCTCTTCAACAGACTTGTATGGTGGACTAGAAGCAGTTTATAATAAATTTGGAGCAGAAGAATTATGGAGATTCGAAACAAGGTCGTATAATAATCCAGAATATAATAAAAAAACAAATTTAACAGGTACAACTGAAATATTCCTAAAAAGAGGGCAAGTAAAAAATTTTGATGATATTAAAGTAAAGATGCTCAATCCCGCAAATGAGGATTCCAATCCAGACTTAAAAATAAATTCAGCAGTATTAAAGGTATCATATAATAATTTCTGCATTCTGTTGACAGCAGAATTAGGATCTGGAGGACAACGGGATATACTAAACAGAAATGATGTTAAGTGTCAAGTTCTCCAAATAGCAGATCATGGACTAGATGAAAACAATCGGCAATCAGATATATTAGTTAACGCAGTTTCACCGAAAATTGCAATAATAAGTGGCGGAACAACAAAAAATGAAGAAAGGGTGGCTATCAAAAAAATACTCGAAAACAAAGAAATTGAGCTTTTTGAAAACTATGTTGGCGGTACTGTAGTAGTTGAAACTGATGGAACAACATATTCGGTGAACTATGAGAATTAAAGGGCAGGTTATAATTGAATTTATAATGGCAATAATAATAACAATTAGTGTTTTAGGGATTCTTATTTTTTCGTTATCAACGCTAGAAAAAGAGCTGGTAGAGTATTCTATTACAATAAAGGAAAAAACAATTATTCAAAATGATTTGATAGCAATCGAACAAAAACTTATAATGAAGGGCTATAATTCTGTACCTATTGAAGAATATCAAATCAAAAATGATACAATATCAAAAAGAATAGGCGAAAAGATAATAGAGGTAGAAAGAATAATAAGTGAAACGGTTGAGTTGGATGAAGAATCTGTCTAATTCAAATACCAAAAATGGATTTATCATTTTTGACACACTGTTTAACATGCTGGCAATTCTATTGATACTAATGTATGGTTTAAACATTATCACGTATCTAAAATCAAATATTGAAAAAAGCAGTGAA
>DATDTS010000009.1:0-11968 GCA_035290745.1 Candidatus Bilamarchaeaceae archaeon
TTCTCCTGCATGTTTCGGATCTCCTGCAGAAGTCTCAATTGATTCGCCAAGCATAAAAAATGTAGTCGCATGTTCGTTATTCAATTTTGCAATTGGTGGCACAATCGTGTTTCTTCTTGTTATAAATAAAACAACATCAACTTTTTTCATATCAATTGATTTATCTGTAAAAGGAAGCAATTCCCTTTCTATGACTGCCCTTCCATTCGTTGTTAGCTCATAATTCTGAAAGTCAACGTGCCCATTTTTTACATACACATTTTCCAGTATTGTGTTCTTTCTTGTCAATGCTTCATAAATCATTGGTTGTGAGACATTATCAATTCCTTCTGTTTTTATATAAAAATTCTTTTCTGTTCCACTACAGCTTCCATCTTTCCATAAAAAACTAATATCGTCCTGTTTTATCTTGATTCCTTCTCCTTTTTTTATATCTAATCTATGTGTGTGGCAGGTTAATGTTGTTTTTCCAGTCGCACTTAAACCAAAGAGCAGAATTCCTTTTTCTTTTATTTCTCCTTTAGGCCCTTTCTTTAACATTAGAACTTTACTTCCAGCATGAAGTCCAAGTCCTCCTTTTTGTTTTGCATAATACATTGCCAGTCTCAGGCTTGCCATTTTTGCTTCTCCAGCATAGTCTATACCAAGCCCAACAGTGATATACGAGTTTATATCTACAAGGACAGAAATTTCGGGCCATCCTGGGACAAAAAGCAGAACTATTTTAGGTTTTTTTTCTTTTGACTCAAACAAAAGGGTTTTCCATATATACGCTATTCGTGCATATTCTTCAGGTATATATATCCTACATGGTATACTTCTTTTCCCGGTTGCTATTGCTGCATCTGTTTGTATAAGTTTTTTTCCTTTCAAAATATTTGCTACCCTCCTAAGGGTCTCTTGATTTTTTTCACTAAGTTGTCCATTAATTATTTCAGTCTTTTTAGCACTTCTTGACAGTACCTTACTTAAATAACAAGAACTTCCATATTCTGTTTTTATCTCGTCTTTTCTTGATAGTTCTTTTAATTCATCTAATGAACAATTTTTAATTATAACTGCATTTGCAACTATCTCGTTTACAAACTTTGAAAGCTGGGACATATTTGTCTTTAGTTTAAAGAATATAAAAGTTTATTGCTATTTCTCCATCAATTTCCAACATCTCTAATTTTTCTTAAAAAAGTAAGTGTTGCAGTTTCTGTATCAAATTCCCCTTCTTTCAATAGGAATCCCCTTCGTTTTGCTATTTTTTCTATAACCTCTGTAGGTCTATCTTCTTTCTCGGTCTGGATTCCAAAAAGCTTCTCAATTTTTTTAATTCCCTCTTCTGTTTTAAGCATCCCATCAATAATCTCATTTGCAAGTTTTGTCGTATTCTTGACACTTGAAATATTTATCGCGCCTTTTAGAAGAAGATCATGTTCCTCTTCACTTTGTGGGAAAACACCTGGCGTGTCCATCAATAAAATTTCCTCACTTATCCTTATCCACTGGATATTTTTTGTTGTTCCAGAAAGCATTGCAGTTTTTGCAACTTTTTTTCCTGCAAGCAAATTTATCAGGCTGCTTTTTCCAACATTAGGGTATCCAACTACAACAACCCGTATTGGGCGTATCTCTCTTTTTGTTAAAATTGCATTTATCAATCTTTTTCTTGACTGAGTCGGGTTTTCTTTTGCTGAAAAAACAAGATATCTTGGGTCAATTTTTGTTCTATCTACCAGATCACTTTTATTCGCAACTCTGATCAGGCGATCATTTCCAGCCCAATACTCCAATATTGGAAGTTTAGTTTCCCTTAAATATCTCGCATCCAAAACTTCTATGACTATCTCGCAGTGCTTTAATTTTTCTCTTAACATTCTCCAAAACATTTTTGGACTTTTCTTTCTAACCATAAAGAATCAACACGGACAAAACTAAAATTAGTATCTAACTAGTACACTGCTCTTTCTAATTCCCCAGCGAGTTCTAGCACATCCTTTGGATTCTTTCCATACTCTTTTTTGTACCATTCTGTGCTTGCATCATTTGCTTTGTGCACATATGTTGCTATTGCAGTATATGCCTGACCCCTGCCCATGCCAAGTGAAACAAGTTCTTTTAAAATTGCTCTAAACTCTTCAGCAAGGAGGGAAAGTCTTGTTGTTGTTCTTATGTTTCTTGGATCTGATAAAAAAACCCTTTCGTTTGTAAGTAATACATTCTCTATTGAAAACCCTCTGACTAAAAATCTGTTCGTATGTAACTCTATAACTCCCTCAGTTATCAGCTCAAATAATCTATTTTTTTGTGAGTCATCGAGTTCATCAAGCGTAAGGTGTTTTATATTCTCATCTTTTGTTGTTTTATCAAATGTCCAAGTCCCTTTGTCAACTCTTGAAATTAAGTATGTGTTTCCTCCTGTAGTTGTAAGATGTCCAACTATCTTCTCAATGCACATTTTTGTTTTTCTAAATGCTGCAAAAATGGAGCTTGCTACAATTTTTACAACTTTTCTAAGAACATAAGTAAAACCTTGTTTTTTTACTGATGCCCTTTCGACTCCATCCCTTACGTTCATGCTGAATAAATTTTCTAATTCCTCATCTTTTAGGAAATGAATCGTCTTTATCCTTACCCATGGAGTTTCTACATCATTCCAAACATGATTTACAGTAACAATCCCCTCTTCTTCTGATTTTTTAGAAGTTTCTGGGACTTCTTTGGAAAAGAATGGCAAGCTTGTGTCTTCGAATTTTAGTTCTGGCTCAACCTTCTTTTCATCTGTTTTTGTCTGGAAATCCGAGTATTCAATTCTTCGCATAGGTACACCATCGCCTATCTCTACAAATAATTCTATCTCTGCAGGTTTATAAATCTATGTCCCATTTCGTTGATTAACGTAATATTAGATCTGTGTTGGTTGTCGCTCCTTCTGGTTTTTTATATTCTCTTAAACAAATTAATCCTATGAACTCTTTGAGGAAAGCTGCCCGTTCTCAAGGAAGGGATCTTTTTGTTAGGGCCCTTGGTTTATTAGGACGGGAAAGGTTCACTAGAATTATGGATATACTTATTGATTCCAGAATAAGAGAAATTGAACAAGCTTCTTTTTCTGTACCAAATAGCTCTCTTGAAAGAGTTCGGTTCTTTAAAGATATAGTTGATTCGCGTGAAGACGGGGCCTTTGCGTTTCCCTATCTTCGTCTTCATCTGCGAGATGTTGCCAAATATTCACTACTAATCTGTTTAGCTCTTAGAGATCAGGACGTGTACACACCACATCTTTCAATTGCATTAGTTGCAGGCTTTTTACATGATATTGGAAAAACAGCAATCCCAAGAAGACTCTTTGATATGGAGTTTCCTTTTCGGGTTTTTGGTTTTGAATTAGATGGGCGTGATCTAACTGATTTTGAACGAAACTTTATCCGAACGGAACACGTAAGAACAGGCATTACTCTTGTTTCTTTGTTTGAACGGGACCCTTCGTTTGCTGAGATGGTTGTTGGGGTTGCGAATCACCATGAAAGATGGGATGGGAAACTCGATGGACGTTATCCTGGCTATCCAAAAGGTCTAAAGGGAGAAGAAATTCCCTTGTTGGGCAGGATTGTTCAAGGTGCAGATATTCTAAGCATTCTTCTCAGGCCACGTAGTTATAGTAAGCAGGGAATGGATGACCCATCTAGTGAATTTGAAAGAGAGGCAGGAAAACAATTTGATCCACAAGTTGCTCAATGTGTTATAAAGATACTTGCAGAAAGAAGGAGGTTTTTGGATAGGGCACAAGAAAAGATGGAAGGAAGCCAGTTTTATCATCTTTTAGAGTTAAACCAAATTGGGTTGTCTCCAGTTACTCTACCGATGTCAACAAACATATAAAACCTTATAAATTCTTTCTAGTTTATTGATATTTATTCTCTATCTTTTGTGATCCAAATGCCTCATAGAATAGAAATTAGTTATAAAAAAGACTCTAGACTCCTAACTAGAACAGAAAAAATTAGGTCGCTTGGTTTTATGGTGACAAGCGTGGAACTTGTTGAGATTTATACCCTCTCGAGGGATTTTTCAAACCAAGAGTTAAATCAAATCGCAGAACAACTCTCAAATCCAGTGATTCAAAAGTTTTGTATTGATTCCCCAACCATCAGCGACTTTGATGTTGCAATTGAGATTGGTTTTCTTCCAGGAGTAACTGATAATGTTGGTAAGACGGCACAAGAAACAATTGAAGATTATTTTAAAATTAAATTTGGCCAAAACGAAGCCGTCTATTCATCAAGACTATTTCTGATTAAAGGAAAATTGAACCAAGAACAACAAAAACAGCTAGCACAAACATTTGCAAACCAGCTAATTCAGAGAATCCACATAAAAACGAATAAAGAATACGCTGAAAAAGGCATGGATGTAATAGTTCCAAAAGTAAAACTGGATGACCTTCCCGAAGCAGAAGAAGTTAACTTAAATGTAGGTGACGAAGAACTCAAACTAATCGGCAAACAAGGAATTCTTGACAAAAAGACCAAACAAAGAAGAGGCCCATTAGCGCTTGACCTTCCTTATCTTAAAACAATTCAAGACTATTTCAAAAAGAAAGGAAGAAACCCAACTGATGTTGAACTAGAATCTCTTGCACAAACATGGAGCGAGCATTGCAAGCACACAATATTTGCAGCCTCATTAGATAGTGACCTTCCAAAAGGATTATACAACTCTTACATAAAAGCAGCTACAAACGAAATCAGAAAGAGGAAAGGAAAAAATGATATTTGTGTTTCAGTTTTCACTGATAACTCTGGTGCAGTTATTTTTGATGATGAATTCATTATAACACATAAAGTAGAAACACACAATTCTCCTTCAGCACTTGACCCATTTGGTGGGGCGATTACAGGAATAGTTGGTGTCAACCGTGACACAATTGGTTTTGGTTTAGGTGCAAAGCCAGCTATCAATTATTACGGATATTGTTTTGCTGATCCAAGAACAAATCCAAAGCTTTACCGTAGCAAAAACAAATCCAACCCAATTCTTTCTCCGCGTCAAATATTGCTAGGTGTTGTTGAAGGGGTAAATGCTGGTGGAAATTGCTCAGGCATTCCAACTCCACAGGGCTGGTGCTATTTTGAACCAAGGTATGTTGGAAAGCCACTTGTTTTTGTTGGTACTGTTGGAGTTATGAAAAAGGAGCATAATGGAAAAAAACTTTATGAAAAAAAAGCACGCCCAAGCGATAAAATAGTTGTTGTTGGCGGCAGGGTTGGAAAGGACGGCATTCATGGGGCAACATTTTCTTCTGAAGCACTTGATTCAGGAAGCCCAGTTACTGCAGTTCAGATTGGAGATCCTATTACACAGAAAAAGCTTAGTGATGCAATTGTAAAAGAAGCCAGAGATCTTGGATTATATAACAGTATTACTGATAATGGGGCAGGTGGATTGTCATGCTCAGTTGCTGAAATGGCAAAAGAGTCAAACGGATGTCATGTTTATCTTGATAATGTTCCATTGAAGTATCCTGGCATGTCCCCTTGGGAAATCTGGATTTCAGAATCTCAGGAAAGGATGACTCTTGCCGTTCCACAAAACAATTTAAGTGCATTTTTGGACTTAATGAAAAAAAGAGATGTAGAAGCAACAGTTATTGGTGAATTTACAAATTCTGGAAAGTGCGTTATAGAATATCACGGACAAAAAATAATGGATATTGAACTTGATTTTCTTCATGATGGTTTGCCAGAAAAAAAACTAACAACAAGTTACTCTCAGGTCGTTTATGATGAACCGAAAACAGAACCGCCCCAAACTCTTAACAAAGTGCTCCTAGCTCTTCTTGCAAGACCTAATATATGTTCCAAAGAATTTATCTCAACTCAATATGACCATGCTGTCCAAGGAGGGCAGGCAATAGGCCCAGTTCAGGGAAAAGGAAGAGCTCAAGGAATTTCATCTGTAACAAAAGTTGTCTTAGATTCACAAAGAGCAGTTGGTTTATCCCAAGGTGTGTATCCTTCCTATTCAGACATTGATCCTTATTATATGGCTGCAGCAGGGATAGATACTGCGATTAGGGGGCTTATCTCTCTTGGCATTCCGATAGATAAAATTGCTTTACTGGATAATTTTTGTTGGTGTTCTTCTAACGAACCAGAAAGGCTTGGTCAATTAAAAAGAGCTGCAAAAGCGTGTTATGATTATGCAACTTCTTTTGAAACCCCATTTATTTCTGGTAAAGATAGTATGTTTAATGATTTCAAAGGGTTTGATGAGAACAACAACGAAGTTAAGATCTCTGTTCCACCAACATTACTAATCTCATCGATTGGAGTGATTGACGATGTCAAGAAAGCAGTTTCAATGGATGCAAAACTTGAAGGGGATTTAGTTTATGTTATTGGAGAGACAACTGAAGAACTTGGTGGTTCTGAATATTTTTCATACCTAGGTTTTGTTGGTAATACAGTTCCAAAGCTTGATGCTAAAAAAGCAAAATCAAGATATGAAAAACTATCAAAAGCCATTGAAAAAGGGCTTGTTGCTTCATGTTATGCAATTAATTATGGTGGTTTAGGGGTTGCACTTGCAAAAGTAGCAATTGCAGGTAAACTTGGAATGGACATAAAAATTAGCACAAACATTCGGCTAGATTATTTTCTATTTTCTGAATCACAAGGAAGATTTGTTGTTACAATAGATCCTAAAATGCAAAAGGATTTTGAAAAAATCCTGAAAAACGAATTCGTATTACTTGGGAAAATTACAAAAACCAAGTTCAAAATTTCAGGTGTTGTTGACATCCCAGTCGATGATTTAGAAAAGTCCTACAAGTTAACATTCAAAGATTATTGAGGTATCTAAATGGAAAAAGCAGCTATTATGAGTGGATATGGGCTCAATTCAGAGATGGAAACAAAGGTTGCCTTAGAGAAAGTAGGGATGTCTACAGATATTGTTCACATCAACGACCTCATTTCAAAAGAAAAAAAATTATCTAATTACAGATTGCTTGTCTTTCCTGGCGGGTTTTCTTATGGCGATGATACTGGTGCAGGAAATGCATATGCAAACAGACTTAGAAATAATTTATGGCCAGAGCTCCAAGAGTTCCTTGATAGTGAAAATCTTGTTCTTGGAATATGCAATGGTTTTCAGATTCTAGTTAATCTTGGAGTCCTTCCTGCATTTAACAAGCCTGGAACTTCGTTCCAGATTGATGGAATCCCTAATTCCATCAAGGAATACAAAAGAGAAATAGCATTAATGCAAAACAAATCTGGAGTACTGGAATGCCGTTTTGTTACTATAAAACCTATTGCCAAATCCTTCTGGACAAATAATATTGAAAGAATTTATTGTCCAATTGCCCACGGTGAAGGAAATTTTTATTGTGATGTGACAACGCTAAAAAAAATAAAAGAGAGGGATCTAATTGCTTTTAGGTATGTGAATGAAGACCTAAGTGAAGCAAAAGGAGTTTATCCAGCAAATCCAAACGGTTCTTTAGATGATATTGCAGGTGTTACATCAGAAAACAAGAAGGTTTTAGGGATAATGCCACATCCAGAGCGTGCAATGGAATTCACTAACCTGTACAACTGGCCTTTGTTAAAAGAAAAATTGAAAAGAGAAGGAAAGGAATTACCAGACGAATCACTCAACATGCAAATATTCAAGAATATTGTTGGTTATTTTAGATAATTCTTAATTATAAATATTTTGAAATATAATACCCTAATGGCGGATGGTAAATCTCTAGCACTAGATGAAAACCAACAAAGGAAGCTTGTTAGAAAACGTTTACAGGATATTTGTATAGCTATCAATTCTGGAGATCTTGAAAGAGCAAGGAGTCTTCTAACCGACAACTTCAATCGTGCTCAAGAAGGAGATAGAGTTAGTTTTTATGTTTTCCTTGGTTTTTTTGATCAGGGACCAATAGAAGGCCTTTCTCCTAAGCAAAGAATTGCAGCCATTGGCAATGAGTTCTTAAAAGTTTTACTAAAAAACTTTATGGTTGATTTCCCTGTAATATCAATGATTTCTGGATCTGAAGAAGGAAAAAATAAGCTTCAATTTGCTGTTTATCTTTTGAATTCATTTTCAAGAGAGATCCCAGAGGTTCTGGCTGATGCTGGATTGGAAGCATTTCAAGAACTTTCCTGGCCTAGCAGGAAAGCAATAATAACTGTTGCGGGTAACCATTCACAGGATTTCGAGAGCTTTTTAAAAAGGTTAGAGGCTGACAATCTTGATCCTCGTGACCGTCAAGACATTGTTCAAGGAATCCCATCAATTGCCAAAATATTTCATGCATCCGATTTCTTTCCTGCACGTTATACACCCACATTCGGTGCAAACAGTATTTATGATGCGGCACTTGAATTACGCAAATTGCCTATTTCAAAAGGGGCTGCACTTGTAATGTTTAACTTTTCTCTTAGTCCTGTATATTTAGAGTTGATAACAAAGCTTCTTAGCGAGGATAAAAGGATTGTAAAACAGATCAGGAGTTTTGGAAAAGACAGAGTAGTAGATGCTATTGCAACTGTCATTGAAGCAGGACGTCTTTTAGGTGTCAAAGGTAAACAGGATGAAGCAGTATCATTAATCGCTGATGCTGCTAAGAAAAATGATGCAGTTCCCTTTTTTGGCCAGGGGTTGATTAAATATGCGAAATCCTTAGAGTTAGCTCATTCTGTGGGGGGATTACAATTTGCTCTGAATACCCAACAGCAAAGACGTGTGGCAACGAGAGACGTTTTCTGATACAAACTCTCTTTCTGATGAAACGCATTATTGCATTGGTTTAGATCATGTTATATATAAAAAATTATCTTTATACATTACTTGTATGGTTACTTATTCTGAATCTGGTGTAAATACTGTTTTGGGAGATGATGCATCTTCCATTTTATACTCGGCTGCAAAAGAAACATGGAAAAACAGAAAAGCAAAACTAGGCGAAATAATAACCCCTTTTGATGATTTTTCGGGTATAAGAGCAATTAACATTTCTTCCCTTCCAAAAGACACTTTTATGTCAGTTAGTTTTGACGGGGTTGGTACAAAAATTGAAATCGCAGAAAGATCAAACAAACATGATACAATTGCTTTTGATTTATTTGCAATGGTTTGTGATGATGCCGTTGTCAGGGGCGGTGAGCCAGTTTTAGTGGGCTCTACACTTGAAATAAACAAAATAAATATTGATGTTATTAAGCAATTAGCAAAAGGATATGTTAATGCAGCAAAAGAAGCAGGGGTTGCAGTGATAAATGGGGAAATTGCAGAAGTTGGTTCTCGCGTATCTGGTTTTGGCAATTATAATTATAATTGGAGTGCAGCAGTTATCTGGTTTGCAAAAAAGAGCAACATGTTTACAGGAAAAGAACTAAAAGTTGGTGATACGCTAATCTCATTTAAGGAAGATGGCTTTAGATCAAATGGGTTTTCATTAGTAAGAAAGATTATGGGCGATAAATGGGACAAAAGAACCCTTTCTCAAGCATTAACTCCCTCAAGGATTTATTCCAAAGCAGTTGTTGAGATGTTTGGAAAACTTAATGGAGTTGCACATATTACAGGAGGCGGAATACCTGGAAAACTAGGCAGAACACTTAAGCCATCAGGACTTGGAGCCGAATTAGATAATTTATTTGAACCATGTACTTTGATGCAAGAATGTATTAAACTAGCAGATTTGGATCTTAGGGAAGCATATAAAACATGGAATATGGGCAATGGCATGATTGTTGCTACTAACACTCCGGATGAAGTTTTATCTATTGCAAAACAACACAAGATTGAAGCAAAAGTCTGTGGTCAAATTGTGAAGCAAAAAGGAATTAAACTTACTTCTTTTACCGATGAAGTAGTGTCATTCTAAGAACTTTCATATTTCTTCTTAATTCTTTCAAGCATTTCTCCGGCCTTTTTATCTGTTCTTTGTTCTAAAGGAATTTTTCTAATTTCTTCTTCAAATTCTGCAAACATCTTTTTGTCTTTATCATTTAATTTTTCTATAATCTTTTCTCTTCTATCCGTTACCATCTTCGTTTTTTCGCTCAATTCTTCTGTTTCATCTTCTGCAATTTCATCCTTTTCTTCCTTCTCATTACCAAAAGAGAAATAAAAGAGCACATTAGTGCCAACCACCAGAAGGAGAATAAAAATATCACTAATATCAAGTTTTTCAAACGTTCCAAAATAGAATACAAAAAGCAGAAGAGCAGCGTTTATAATTATCAGTCTAACACTATTCTTTCTTATGAACAACTGAAGTGGAGTCATATATACATAACTTCAACACTCTTTTTGAATCATTCGCTTTCAATTCTTGGTGCTAAGTAATATGCTACTTGTGCACCCTGAACCTCATATTCAAGTTTTAATGGCCTGTCAGTTTCCAAATTAATCTTTATTGCTGACTGTGCGCCGCTTGCCCTCACTATGTCTTCTAAATATTGAAGTGGGAAGGTTGCACGTACTGTTTCTGAGTTTGATTCTATTTCAGAGACCTCTTCTCCTTTTTCAAACTCCGCTTTTACCTCTCCATTATCGCCCTTAACCTCTACTAAGAGACTATTAGGGGTTAGTACAAATCTTACATGTGTGCTAACTAACTTTGCATCTTTCAAAACTTCCTTTAGTGCATCTCCTGAAATCTTTGCATAATTCTTGAATTCAATCTTTGGTTCTCTTTGAAGGGATTCACCAATATCAAGCAATGGAATCTTAAACATTCTTTTTCGTTTGTCTTTCACAAATCTTACAATCAGCCTTCCATCTTCAACTGACATCTCTGCTCTTTCTCCTTTTTTTCCTCTTGAGAGTATTTCTGCAAATTGTTTTATATTTAACCCAAGTTTGGTCTCTTCTTCTAAGTTATATTCTAAGAAAACTGTCTTAGGCATCTTAAACGAAACCATTGAGATCTGGGATGGATCCATTGCTTTTAGGTATAATCCATCTGCTTTTATTTCAAATAACCCCTCTTCAACCAGATTTACTACTGGATCAATCGCTGCTTTTAGAACTGGAGCATCTTCAATAACTAGTTTCATTTAAATCTCCCCATTATACCTTCTATCAATATCATTTTAAGTCTTCTTATGTTACTGCCTGTGTCTTTGCAACTCTCTATACTAATCTTTATAAACCTTTTTTAACATAGTTAAACACTATGGCGAGAGTAAGAATAGGAGACTTCAGAGCAGAGGCTGCAACAGCAAGAGCAAGAATAGCAGGATTTCCTTCGCCAACAGCAGAGAAGGGCAGGACAGTTGTTGATTATTTTAGAAGATGTGGACGGCTTGTTTTTGACAATGAGCAGGATTTAGAAGTAAGACGAGAAGCATTAGTTGAAGCAATTGATACTTTCGTTAGATCTCTTGGCAACACCCGTTTCTTTGAAGACCTTGTTTCAGGTAATTATCCTGCAGAGCTTAAAGCAATTGTTTTCTCTTCATTAACGGATAATGACACTTTGTTTGGTAAAGCTAGAAGTGTGGCTCTTTTTTCGAATGTTTTGAGATCTTCTGCTCTTGTTTCTTTGAAAGCAAAGGTTCTTGATGCACTTCGAGAGGATCAAAAAACCTATCTTGAGGTTTGTCTTGGACAATCTGATGCATTTGTCGTTGGTGCACGTACTGAACACCAAAAAACAATTCTTTTGTCTGATTCACCATTGCTCCCACTTTTTGATCAACCTGAGCTAAGGCCTCATGTTGTTAGTTTGTTATACCATTTTTATGTTGCCTCTTCTAACATTATCCTATCTTTTACTATCGGGTGCATAGTTCATCTTGGTCATCATGATCCATCTATTTTTAAAGTTCTAGAAAAAAGAGCAGATCAAGAAGCAAAAGATCGCATTTCTAACCAAATTCTTCAACCTACAATTCGTTCTGTTCAACTTGGTGAGGCTGGAGTTTTAGCTCTTTTAGGAACCATCGCAGTTCTTGAACTTAAAGAT
>DATDTS010000010.1:0-8759 GCA_035290745.1 Candidatus Bilamarchaeaceae archaeon
CACCATTATATACTTATGTTAAAAGTGCCCAAAACTTCATGAGTGTATCCTCATGCCTTTTTGGTTATAGCTTTTTGGCGTTAGTCTGCAACTAGTCAAAAGATATAAAGCCCGCAAAACTTCATGATTTGAACTTGGCAAGAACATGTAATGTTCTTGACTGTCGTGAACGCAATGCGTTCGCTCCATGGCAAGAAAGGCGAAGCATTTCACTCCATGGCGATAGCAAGTTCAAATATTTGATCCCTTTGCTGGTGATCAAATGATTTGAATCTGGGATTCAGCCAACTGAAGCTGGAGATATCGGCTCAGTCCGATTCAAATATTTGAAATTCAGTTGATGATTTGAACGAAGGCTCTTCGTTCAACGCGAGGAAGCTTTGCTTCCTGCGTGCACTATTGACCGTAGGTCAATAGGGATATGTGTAAATTCGGTGACACCGAATTCACATGAATTTCAAATGACGAGGTTAAGATTAATTATTGATTTAGCTTAACAAATTGCTTCATATCCTCCTCATCTCTTTTCTTCCTTTTTAAAGACTTGTTCGATTTTTTTTCTTTTCTTTTTTTCTCACTGTTTTCTACTTTTGAAACTACCCACACCAATACTGTTGTAAGAACAACACTAGTAACTATCACAACAAGTACTAATTCGCTAAATATTTTTGCCTCTTGTATCCCACTAGAAAATGGAAGCTGAGCAAGTACTGCCGCCGCAAGCCCTCTTGGTGCAATTGATGAAACAAGTGCGTGATATCTTGCAAGGGCTGTCTTGTAAACACTTATATAACTTGAGACAAATCTAACAAGGAACAAAATTATGGTTAACCCAATCCCTACGGTCATAATAAAAAAATCAGTTATGCTTGCAATAATCCCTAAATACACAAAAAAGAACGTTCTTATAAAAAAAGAAATTTCATTATGTGTTTTTTTAATTGATACCTCGTCGACCATCGGATATTTTTTAATACGAAAAAGCGTGGATAATTCAAGGCCATTGCTGATCACTAAACCGTATACAAGGACTGCAATTGCACCATTCCCATTAAAACTCTCAGCAACAGAGTACAATAAAAAGAGGGTTGCAAGAGTAATCATATAATCTAATGACTTTTCTTTCATATCATGCAGAATCTTCATCCATGCAATCGCGGCAATAGCCCCGAACATGGCACCGACCAAAAATTTGCTGAATATCTCTCCTCCAATTGAAAACACGTCTCCAACACCAGTTGTGTAAGCAGCAACAAGGGAAATTGTAATTACAATGCATAAAACATCAGTACCAATTGATTCTACCGATAGAAGATTCCGTAATTTTTCATTCGAACTTACATTTTCCATAATTGGCATTACTATTGCGGAAGAGCTTCCTCCAACAATCGCCCCAAAAACTGCACCAATCAACAAGTCAAACCCAAAAACAATATTAAATATAAATGCACAGGCAACTATAGAGAAAACAACAGTTAAAACTGCAAGAAGGAGAGCTCTTGGACTGCTTTTTAATACGTTGAACAAGTCCATTTTTAACCCGCCGTCGAAAAGAATCATAATAAATGCAATTGGGGCAAAAAGCGGGGCAAGATCAATTAACTGTTTTGGGTCTGCGTAATTTGAAAGAGGACCTATAACAAGCCCAAGTGCAATAAGTATAATTACTGAAGGTATTTTTGTTCTTCTAAATAGTTCTTCACTTATTAACCCAATAACTATTATCGTACCAATTAATGCAAATGTACCAATTACTGGATCAACCATACTTGCTATACCCACCTTAACTTTAAATAATTAACCTGTAATGATTTTATTTATGAAGATAATAATCCCAGATAATATGATTCAGGAAGTCCTTTCAGAACTTGAGAAATTAGGTACTGTTGTTTATAAACCTCAAGATCTATCTAAAGAAATAAAAGACTGCGAAGTACTGATTGTCAGAAGTGCAACAAAAGTAACCAAAGAGCTGTTAAGTCATGCAAAAAAACTAAAAGTTGTAGCAAGGGCAGGCGTTGGAACTGACAATATTGATTCAAATGCATGCAAAAGCAAGGGAATAACTGTTATCAACACCCCATCCGCATCAACAAATGCAGTTGCTGAACTTACTATCTCATTTATTCTCTCTCTTCTCAGAAACACACATTTAGCTCATGCTTCCATGAAATCAAAAAAATGGGAGAAAAAAAAGTTTGTTGGACAAGAGGCGTCTGGTAAAACTCTTGGGATAATTGGTTTTGGGAGAATCGGGAATTTAGTTGGCCAAAAGGCCAAATGTTTGGGTATGAACATCATTGCATATGATCCAAAACCAGTTAGTTCCTCAAATGTAAAATTTGTTGATCTCGAAACTCTTTTAAGAGAATCAGACCTCATTTCTCTTCATACAATTCTTGTTCCAGAAACAAAAGAAATAATAAATGCAAAAACAATTTCAAAGATGAAAGATGGAGTTTTTTTAATTAATGTTGCTAGGGGCGAGCTAGTAAATGAACAAGCGCTTTATGACTCGTGCAAATCTGGAAAAATAGCAGGGGCAGCAATAGACGTTTACCAAACTGAGCCATATACTGGCAAATTGTTAGAATTAGAAAACATTTTTTTTACTCCACATCTTGGTGCAAGCACCAACGAGGCTCAGCTTAGGATAGGAAAAGAATTAGTTGAGAAATTAAGAGAGTGGTGTACCGCCAATCGCTAACCTATCTACTAATCCTTCTAAAAATAATTAGCGCCAAAAGTCCAACTGCCCCAAGTTCTAGATATGTAAAATCAATCTCCTTATCTTTTGTGGTAAAATTCTGCCTACTTAACTCTATTTCGTTACTATTAGCAAATCCAAGTTCAGTATTACTTAGTGCTCTGCTTAACAGTTGTTCTTCAATCTTCACCTCTCCACCAAAGTCATCTTCCAAAAAAAGCCCAAGAGCATTATTTCCTATTCCTTCATAACTTGAATTTATTTGATATGCAATATAGAATGTTTTGTTTTGTTTTTCCAATCCCTTTGGGAGTGTTTTTGTATACTGTTTAGTTGTTTGTGTTCCATTCTCATTATTTGTTTGGTTCGAAATTATTTTTTTTATCCCATGCTCATCTGTTTCAACTTCAAATTCATGAAATCCTGCAGTTCCTATTGTTGAATTATTTTTCCTTATTTCTATATATTTCAATTCCTTATTCGCAAGCACCACCAGATCAAACCTATTATTCTTGAACCACTGTTCCTTGAGCACCGGCTTCTCCAGAAAATAAAGAATCCCTTCCCCCTCAACTAGGTACTCTTTGCTTGAAAAAGCATTCTTTGTTATTGTAATCGTCTCATTAACCTCTTTGTCAATCACACACCCCTCATCAAAAAAATCAGTATAAGTATTATATTCTATATTATACTCAAACTCAAAATTTGCAGACATATTTACTAATAGTGTGTCATTTTCGGATGTAGCAAGTTCTTCTCTTGTAAAGGGAATGACAAAATTATTTGAATCAACATTAACCTCTTTTGTGATGTTTCTAAAATAAAACTTTCCAACCACATTTTTCCTATAATCCACCAGAACCCATTTTCTTGTTGAAATTACATCTTCACATGCGCCCAACGGATACGTAAATATCTGGTCTTCAAAACTGCTCGTGTATCCTGCTTTTGATATCCAGAGAACGTCTGGCAATCTTCCATAATTTATTCTATTATCTACTGAGGGATCAATGGTAAGAATGGTCAAGTTTACAAAATAAATCGGTCCTGGTCCAACAATCTCCTCGCTAAATTCCTTAGAACTCATGATCACATTCAGATTGTTTTCTTTTACCTCATCAAATGGGGCGTCTAAAAAAGGAGCAAAAACAACAGAAACAAACAGGACTAACAAAATCCCTGTTTTCAAAGAAAACCACCTAATTCAGAAAGTGTAATTAGCTCCACTTTTTTATTGAATTCTTGTACCTTTAATCTTGATAGCTGTTTTTGATTTAGTCTCTCAAGTGCCTTTTCTTTTTCATATTCATTTTCAAAAACAACAATTGCCCTCTTTGAGAAAGTTGAGCTTAAAAATCCAACCTCATAATCTCTTGTAACAAAAGCATCCCCTTTAATCCTGAACTCAATTCCCTTTCCTATTAGTCCCTCTTTGATCTCTCTTTTTAGATACTCCTTTCTTATATCTTTTTTCTTTGTTGAATAATACCGCTTATACGAGTAAATAATCTTTTTTTCCTCCATTCTCTTAAGTATTTCTTCGATATTGCCTTCGCTGACTTCAAGGCCATCGGTTAAATACTTTTTAATTAAACTTGTAATCTCCTCTATTGTAAGTGGCTCATTAATATCAAATTCTTTTTTTGCCTTCTCAAACAGTTCCATGATCTCCTTTGATTTTACCAGAACCTCTTTCCTTTTTTCAGCTGGAGCCTCTGTGATTTTTATTAAGTATGTTGGTCTCTTCATAACCCTTGCCCAAAAATAAATTAGCATAACAAGCAAAAGCCCAGGGACACCATATTTCAAATACGTTTCAATAATTTCATCATCATAGTTTGATAACTCAATACTGTATATATTGCCTCCATATTCTAGGTGCAGATAATTTGTCCCTTTTTGTAGCTTAGCTCGTACTAATATCTTTCCTTCACTTATTGAAAACCTCTTTCTTTCAGTTGAGTTGTTAAGCCATATATCTACCTCTTCATTCTTGACTGGCTGGCCATCTATATTTAGTTTGAGTATTATACTCCTTCCGTATCTTTCATCAATTCCGACATCCACTTTTTTTATGTGGAGAATTCCCCCTCCAACAATTCCTTCCTCATCAACTACCTTCACTACAAACTCTCCACTTTTTCCAGCAATAATCCTTTTAGAAAAAAAGTTTTGATCAACAACTCTCCCTAGTTTCTCTATTGTTTTATTACCCTGCTCATCAGTTAAAATAAACTCTGCGGTCCCATTTGTTTTATTTAATACAAACTCATATTTTATCTCATCTCCAGGAAGTGCCTCAACATACTGTAAGCTTAGTTCTTGTATTGGTAATTTCTTTTCAACCACTTTCTTTGTGCCGTTTTTATCTAAATAAATTACCCTAACATATGAAAAAGAGGACATGTTTAAGTAAACAAGATTTGTTTTGTTAGCCTCAATTCTCTCTCTCTTTCCATCCTGCCACTTATCTTCTAGGATTTCGTCAAAAAGCGGGTCATTATTTTCTAAAAAGGTAGGCAGGTCTGTTTCTTTTATTATAACTCTTGAGTAGTTCTCATTGTACCAGTTCTCTTGTTTTATTTCACTTTCTAAAACCAAATCCTTTTTACCTAAATAAATGATCTCAGTTTGGTTGTACATCTCAAAGTTTTCTATTATATGGCGAGGCATTGCCCCAGTTGGGATTATAAATATGCCATCACTTGGTATGAAAAATGGGTCTGTTTCACTTACGATATAACCATATTGCTCAAGTGCCTTTGCTTTGACCAAAAATTCTTCAAATTTTTCATATCCCAGTCCCCGTTCTCTTATAACATAAATATTCTTCTCAGTCAGTCTATTTAAAAAAATAAAATCCATGGTTCCAATGCTTGTATTGTCAAGCACAGCATAAACAAAGTCGCCTGTTCTGTCAATTTTTTTTATTTCAATTCCATAGGTTTTTTTCAGCGGGGGACCTTCCTGTTCCAAGCCAAAAAAAACGGCAAAAAGTATGAGCACGACCAAAATAAAAACAAACCCTGCCAAAATTTTTCTTGAGTTCATATCACAACCTGGCATTCTTTAGGAAATCCATCTCATTTTTATAAGCAGTTCTTATATCTTGGATATCAAGAAGCATCATTAACGGTCGCTCTAGGCTAAGCCCCCAAGCAAGAACAGGATAAGTATTTGCAAGTGGGATACTCACTTCAGGTCTAAATATTCCTGCACCTCCCAGCTCCATCCACTGTTGTTTTGGCTCAAAGAAAACCTCAATCTCCAGGCTTGGTTCTGTGTATGGAAAATAACTTGGTCTAAATCTTATTTTCTCAAATCCAAGCGATTTGTAGAATTCCTTTAATATTCCTAACAGGTCGGTAAACGTAGTTTTTTCCCAAACAACTATTCCTTCTATTTGGTAAAACTCAGCTAAGTGTTTGTAATCTGTAGCCTCATTTCTGAAAACCTTTCCAATTGCAAAATATTTTTTGGCATCTCCTTTTTTTATTTTTGTCAGTGCTCTTGCACTAAGTGCGGTGGTGTGTGTCCTTAGTACCAGCTTTTCTGCTTCTTCTTCTTTCCAGGCATATCTCCATCCTTCCTCGTGTGCTTTTTTGACTCTTTTTACTAATTCGTTGTCAGGTAATTCTGCTTTTCCACTAACATAAAACGTATCTGCAAGTTCTCTTGCAGGATGGTCCTGTGGCTGGAACAAGGCATCAAAATTCCAGAACGCACTTTCAACAATTCCTCCTTTCATTTCTTCGAAACCCATTGACAAAAAAATCGATTTTATCCTGTTTTCTAATTTAGAAAGAGGATGTTCCTTGCCAAGTTGTGCATCTTCACTTTTTACGGAGATATCAAACTCCTCTTTAATTTCAAGTTTTTTGCCTGTGTAATTAATTTCTATCTCTTTTTGTACTGTTTTTTCTATCAGCTTCCTTTGAGCCAACTCTTCATATACCTTTTGATCTTTACATTCCCCTGTTAATCGCATTTCTCCTAAAACATTGATAAGTTTGTTATTTTCTTCTTGAACTTGTTTCTCCTCCTTTAATGGAACTAATCTTCCATCTTTAATATCTATGTAACCTTTTTTCTTAGCCCACATCAATCCAAATTGTTTTTCTTCTTTTTCAAGATTAGCAATTGGTTCATTTTTCAGTGCTTTTATAAATACCAAATATTCAGGCATTTTTCCGCGAAGGCCGTATTCACCATACTCCTTTGTTTCTTTTAGCTTTTCTTTAGCAACTTTTTCATTAAGTGTAACATATCCATTTACCTTAAGCCATTCTACTATTTTTCTTGTAGCATCTAAGCTAAGACCAGCACCGTTTGAAATGGACTCTAAGTTCATTGGGGAGCTTCCTTTTGCCCCGATAACTCTCAAGACTCTATCTGTTCCTTTATACATCTTCTCACTTGCCTGCCTTTGCTTTATTTAGGTATAAATACCCTCCAAGCAATACTATAAATATTATAATTATTGCAGGTCCCTCATTCCCATAAATTATTTTTTGTGTTGTTTGCAAAAGGCCTTTGAAAAAGTCACTTACCTCATTATATAGCGTGTCTTCTATTTCAAACACCAAGGTTAATTTTGTTGGAGGAGTATTTGTCCAAATAATCTCTTCCAGGTTTTTAGGAAATTTAATGTCTTCAAAACCACTAGCTGAAGGGCGTAGGTCGCTTTCCTTCTGAATCAGAGAACCTTCTGGAAGCTTTATCCTCAATGTTTTTGTTTTATCTATAATCGTCTGTCCTTTATCCGTTTTTGTAAATAAAAAAACATCTCCATTAAGTACATACCTTGTTGTTCTTGGCTTGTACTGCTCAACATAAAAAACACCACTATCCTTAATTTCCTTTCCTTCTTTGTCCATTTTTGAAGATGCCAAGTACTGTATTCTTATCTCACCGTAGCAAGTTTTTTGAAACGGACTGCATTTGTTATCATTTATTGGTTGTGGCGAAATGATTAGGTTATCAATTCTTATTTTTGACGTATCTAAGTGAAATCCAATATCAGATATGCCGGTTACATTATACCAAAAAGACAACTCATTTCGATTAAGTGCATTTTCGTATAAATTTCTTTCTGAGTCACCTATAATCCGAAAAGTGACCGTTTCTTTGACTGTTACACTTCCATCTTTTTGAAGGTTATCTAAGATAACCTCTATGTTAGTAAGTTTGAACTCAGCAAAACTGAACATACTCAGAACTAAAAATGCTAGGATACAAAGATTCGTTTTTTTCATAGACATAAGACTACAACAAGGAATTAAAAACATGCGTTTTGAGAAAAATACAATACGTTTTTAATTAATTATCTAGATACCTTTCTGGGTGTTTTTATGAAATATTTAATACTTGGGCTTTTGTGCGTTCTCTTATTATTTGGTTGTGTTTCTAATGAAGATGCAACTAAGTCAGGGGAAAGCGACAAAAAAAATGGCACAAAAGAAAATAAAGATGCAATGCAAGGGGATAAGGGTACTGAAGGGCAACAAGGCGGAGAGACAGAATCTGCAGATCCAGTCAGCGACCTGATGAACTTTCTAAATCCTGGTAGTTCTACTGCTTGGAAAGTTGATTATGATTTTGTGTCAACCGTGAGAGGGCAAACCTCTAGCAGCGGTATGACTCAGTATAGAAAAGGAGATAGCAAGCTAAGGACAGATCTTTCTGGACAAGGCTATGTTGTAAGAACGTATATCCTTTCTGATCAATCATACTCGTGTTCGCAACAAGCAGGTGTGTGGAGCTGTACAAGTTTCTCAAGCGAAGAACTTTCCGGTCCAAGTTCTGATCCGCAATCTGACCTTGAAGATTTATCCAAATATGAGATTAATTCTCTTCCAGACAAATCAGTTGCAGGAGTTCAGGCAAAATGTTTTTCAGTAAAAGACGAGTCAGTAACATCAATGTATTGTTTCTCACAGGAAGGAGTACTACTCTATCTTGAATCAAAAGGAGTAGTTGGAGGAGCTCCAGTTGACTTAAGAATGGAAGCGAAAAGTTACACTACACAAGTTTCTGATTCTGATTTTGAGTT
>DATDTS010000011.1:0-28144 GCA_035290745.1 Candidatus Bilamarchaeaceae archaeon
TTCTTTCTTTTGTATTTCAGTTCCAAGTCCTTCTTTCTTCTTTTCAGCTTCTACTTTATCTTCAACATATTCACGTGCTGCAACAAGTTTATCTGAATCAATAGCCTTTTCTGCTTTTTCCATCGCTGCTCTATGTTCTATTCTTACCAAAGCATTAGTTGCCTCAATCTGAATGCCGGCCACTTCACTTGTTACAGTTTGTTGCTGTGCAAAAGTAAGATCTGATTTGTCTAACCTAACCCAGTTTCCTTTTTCATCCTGCACCATCATAACTTCTCTGCCTTGTTCATCCTTAACAATTATTACCTGCCTATTATCCGCCTCAAGAAGAGACTTGTTTTCAGCAAATGGTATTGTATCAATGCTTACTCCAAGAGATGAGATTATTTTAGCAAGCTGTGGGTCTGCGATGGCTAGCTTATCAGTAGACATCCATTCCCCAACCCCTGCTTCAGTTACTAATCTTACCTCAAGTTTTCCATCAGAATTAACCCTAAGTTCATATGATCTTCCATCCTCTGTTGTAACAGTAGTGCCTTCAAGTTTTTTTCCTGCTTCAACATCTTTTTTGTCCATTGCTTCTGCAATCCCAAGCCCCTCACTAATTGACTCAACAACTGCACCAATCCCAGCTAACCCTCCATAACGCGTTGACCTAAGTAAACCTCCCCCAACTGTTGAAAGAACATCTCCTGCTTTTGGTGCGGCATCTTTTGGATTGACTTTTTCATATTGTTTGGTTTGTGAATTATAAACCTTACCCGCATGAGCCATTCTAATAGTTGTAATATTTTTTGATGCGTCAGCACGGTCTTGTTTTACATCACCTGATCTTGTGATTTTTTTTCCTGCTCTTTCCAAAGAATTTGACACTGCCTTTTTAAAAGATTTCCAAGAGGTTACTCCCTCTCCTCTTTGTATACTTTTAAGCTCACTACTAGCACCCTGAACACTTGAAACTGCACTAGAAGCCCAATCAAAAACAGCCAACCCAAATCCTCCTCCCCTGGCAACATACCTTCCTCCCAAAACCCTCATTCTTGGAGTAGTTAAATCAAAACCTCTCAAAGGGTTTTGACCGCTCATGTACATTGCCCCGCCTAAAAGTGCAAAGATAGCAAAAAGAGGAAGACAAAAAGCAGGAACAACTGGAGGTGGTGGAGGACAATAACTTGATTGTGAAAGTGCCTGAAGAATATATTTAGGTTCTTGTTCTTCAGCAGGAAGGGAACCAACAAGATCAACGTCTGAAGGTTCTGCTATTACCTCATCAAACATTGCTTCAGTACATCTTGGAAATATCTCTGGTGAGAATTCATCATCATGAGGACAATACATAACATAATAATCTGCACACAAATCAGGATTAATAGTATACGTAGCTGTACCTACGTCATTAGTATAGATTCTCTTTACATTTAGTGTTGTTCCACTTTGTGGTTCAACAACACGAACTAGTAAAGGGGCATTTTTGATATCATCCGCACTGTCGTTATTAACAAAAAAATTTGCATATATTGTCATTGTATTGACATCAAGTGATGTAAAAAGTTTGCTTCTTTCATAAGTGTTGCCTTCACAAGCTGCTGTAGAATAGATGATTGAAATGAAAAACAAAAAACAAAAGATGTGAAAAAGTTTCATCATGTCACCTGCGCTCACATTCAACAGTATATGTGTCAAATATTGTTTTAAATGCCCCAGAATTTAAATCTGATGAACACATTGGAACATCCATATCTGAATCAAGAAGAATACTGCCAAAATCATTTGTGCCAGGACATGCAGAACCAGGATTTTCTGGTGAATAGATCAAAGAAGACCGTACATTTGAACCTATATTAATACTACCATAAGTATAAGGAATTGAATCTGCATCAAATTGAATGCAGCATCTTTCACTAGGAGGTAGAGCTGCAATTATATCCTGTCTCTTATCGTCTAATTCATTTGCTTTATAGGTTTTAAGGGTTGTTGTGCCATTAACATAGGTGATTGCACAATCATATTGGACATTATCAGGTAAACTATTACAAAGGCTGCAATCCAAAACTGTATCCTGCTGGCATTTGAATGGCCCTGGCCCTGCTGGAGGAGTGCACTCTCCACCTCCAATACAGGTCTTAGCATCAGGCTGCTTACATTTTCCTAACATAATGTCAGCCTGAGAACAGGGTAAGCATGCAGAAGCAACAGGATCTGATGAATCTGATTCACTTATTCTCTTATAAATAAAATTTGGAATTGGATTTACAGAAAGCCTTGAACTTTGTTGGAGATCACATGAATAATCAATATCCTCCTGGGTAAAGTCTGAGAAGTCAACTCCTTTGTCAAAAGAATCAAAGAATATTGAAACAATTCCATTTTGAGTAAATTTATACTGGCTGAAATAGTATCTATTCATAAATCCTTGTAGCTCCAGTTTGCCATTACCATACTCAAAACATTCTGTATCTGGAGGAATTCCTGCCTCGCTTATATAGAAATATGCATTCTTGCCTGTTTCATTCATTAAACGTCCGCCAGCACGGACAATACTATCAATAATAAAATCGTAGAATTCTATTCTTCCATTTTTAGTACTGCAATCAAACCTGTCTGATGATTCAAGGAAATCATTGAATGAAACTGTAAAACCAACCATATCAATACTGCTGTTTACCTGACTATCCCTAAACATGGCTTCTGCAATATAATTTTCTTCAAGAAGTTTCTCTGGTGCAGTATAGCCAGCACCTAAAGTGCTCTCAATTTTAATTGCCTTAAGGCAATTAGGGCATCCCCCATTTGTTGCACTTCTTCCAATAAGGTTAATCTTAGGTCTTATATCATCAAACTCAGGAATATATGTGGAATTGGCAGTATCAACAATCAAAACTGCAGCACCATAATCCCCAAAAATACGAAGATAGGTGTCTAAGTAAGTCGGTGAAAATAAAGATGAGGGTGTGTCCTGAACATCAGTGATATCAATAAATGGCATGATTCCTTCCTTAATGTAGGTTTTTGTTGATTGCATAGAGCCAAAAAAACTGCTTCTAGTAGCCGCCGACAGGAATTCAGTAGCTTGGTCTTCATCTAAATCAAAAAAAGGACTTTCAGTAACACCACGAAAGGAATCTCTTATTGTTTCTTCCTCTCCTTCTTCAGGTCTATAAGCATCAGTTGCAACTGAAGTTAGGTAAGTACATGGCTGGCACCAGCCAACTGTATCCATTTTAATATAGCCAAACCCTTCATCCAATAAACAATCACCAACAGTACCCTCACCAGGACTGTCTATCACTATCCAATAAAGCGGGAATAAAGGATGAGTTCTGTCGCCTCTTCTCCATTCAGCATAACCTGCAGGCCATGAATCCTTTACATCGTCATCCTCTAGATATTGATAGGAATCCCCTCGCACTCTTGTACCATTCCAATCTGGATTTGTAACAAATGCCATTGCCTGTCGTAAGTCTCTGTCTGTTGTGCGTACATCATAAGATCCTGGATTTCTAGCAATAGAACCATTAAGCCATTTTGGATAACTTGCAATTGTATAATCAACTCCTTCAACAAGATTACATTGAGTTGCTAAAGCAGTTCTACGAAATGAGTCTGGATTAAGCATTGAATGTCCAACCCCGTTATCACCAAAATAAATATAACTCAAAGGAAACCTTTGATGGGTAAAATAATCATGATCCCCACTACCAAAAGCGCGTACCCAGCCAAATGCTTGTGAACCTGCATGGCCACCAACAAAGAAAAAGTTGGTGCCATCAAATGTACCAGTATCAATTGTACCTGTGTTAACATCGCTGCATCTTATCTCATAATCCGTATATGGATTTTCATCTAAAATGTTATCACATCTGTCAAAATTCCTTTCCTCTTCAGCTTTTGCATATTCCTCATTTACACACCTATAATATCTAGCATCAAAATTTGTTGGGTAACATAAGGTTGCCTGAAGTTGATCAAGATCTGCTCCGACATCTTCAAATGTATCATGATTATAAGTTGTTGAACCGCAAGAATCAGGAACGCTGCCAGTACCTGCAATATCCTTTAATTCAACAGCATCACAAAAAGCACCCCTTCCGCTAAGACTAATCCAATTAAAATCCTGGGCAGTGCAAAAACATTGCGCAGATCCTCCATCTGCTGTTGGACAGGTTGATCTTGAATAATCGTCCTTTGAACAATAACCGCTCTTGCATTCAAGATTTGTCCTGCATTCAAAAGGGGCTTTTGGCTGGCTTGGGTTGTTTATAAAATCCCTATAGGTATACCTTAATGCTTTTTTATAAAATTCAACATCCAATGACCCATCGTAGGATGTCACATAATTTCCATTAACACAATATGGTGAATCTGAATCAATACAATAATTAGAAGTTCGCAAATATGGCGGAAGATTTGAAATGTCAACACAGGAGTTTTGCTCCCAATAATCCTCAACCTGTTGATTGACAGTCAGTTTTATTTGCTCCAAGTCACCTGACCTTTTGAAATCACAGATTTGGCTCTGGGGGACAAGATAATTTGTAAACCTGTCAACAGGCGCATCAGCAAAGGCATTGCAGAACTTGTCAGATGCTGGGAATTTGTAGCGTGAAATAATGTATTCAAAATAAGGGTCTTCCCCAACACCATGATCGTCTATCATTTGTCCTGTCCTAAAAATATTGATAAAACTTCCATCTGCATTCTTTAATACGTTTTTCAGCTTGTCATCAAGATTAATAAAAGAACAGCTGCTATTTGCCAATGAACCAACAGGAAGAGTATTCCCTTCTCTCGAAGATTTTAATTCTTTTCCAGACTCAGCTGCATCAGAAACCTCAAGATCAGACATTGGTACTCCTACTGCATAGTTAAAAGGACCACAAACCATTGCCGTGCAATTTTCGTTAAGGCAAAGCTGTTCAGGAGTTGGGGCAGAACAAACAGGGATAGTGTGTGTTTTCTCTTGTCCGCTAACTGTTATATTTACAATACAAGAGGTAAGACTGCCGTCATCTGCAATCAAGCAATCAAGAGTTTCAAAATCATCGAATCCACTAGTATCCATATCCATATTGTCTTCATCCTTAAGCAAACAATTGCCACTATCTCCAGCAGTTTCTAAATCACAACACCCTAAGCTCTGGCCTTTGGAGATGGAGCAACCAAAAAGGAAAATTAATACAAAAATCAAAAAAAATGCAAGCCTTCTCACTTCACATCACCTTTGCAACCATACGCATCAGGGTATATGGTTCGCCACCAAGCAAGTACATTAAGTATCTAACAAATATAAGTGTAATGGAAAAATTTGTAAGCATTCTTACAATTACATCACTATAATATTTTGAAGTGGATTGTAATGCAGCACTCATTACATTTGCATTTTGCTCAGCTTCAGGGGATTCAGATAAGGCAAGTGCAACACCGCTGAAAGTAGGGTAACAGCTCTTTTGTGAATCAGGAAGCTCTGGCCCACCTTGAGGCAAAGTTATTACTACCAAACCCGGGTCAGTTAAAGTAAAGATAACTGGGAATATGTAGTAAAAACCCAGGCCAAGTGAAATGAAAAATGCCCCAATTCCTCTTGAAAAATAAAACCCCCTTAATAAAACTCCAATAGGAAGGAACAATCCAAGCATATTGTTCTTAGCATAATTAACAAGATCAATCATGACATTTGATGCAATAAGGATTTCTGTTGTTATGAGGTTTTGGAACCTGACTACCTCTATTGATTTGTAGAATTTCTCAAACCAAGAACCTTGGAATACCGGAACCCCCATAACAGAAAAACTAGTGCCAAAAGTATCCCACCACGCAGCATTTTCCGCGTATGCATTTATATGCACCTGATGTATTTTCTCTGCATTTTGTGAAATCCTACACCGAACAACATCTAATGATGAGGATATTGAGTCTATTTCTATGGACTCACCACCGCATTGAACAATACTAATTGCTGCAGCTCCTGATGCATCATGGCTAAAAAATCTGTCAATTACAAAATTATCGAGTGTATTATCAAGAATGAAGGCTAAGAATAAAAGGATGAAAACTGTAGCAAATACCTGCAAAATTTCAGATTTTGCATACCTTTCAAGCTCCTCCAAGTGAAATCCCTTTGCAAAAGCCATTATTGCTGCATGGATTATTACAGAAACCATTGATGCAAGAATAACAATAACATACCAAAGAGCATTTGCATCAAAATTTTCAAGATATACAAAACCCATAGCTACACCATAATAAATCCATAATTCATTTAGACCATCTGAAGGAGCTTACTTAGATCTACCTCTTCACCGAGGAACCGCGTTACATAGCTTACTGCCCCAATTGTAGCAAGCAATGCAAATGTTGGGATAAAGACACTAACAACAAATGAATAGCCTGAAAGATATAAAGGAGTACTGTAATCTATATCATCTCCAAAAAACTTTTTGTAAAGCTCATCATCGCCTACTTCAAAAGACCCTTCAAATATTTCTCCGTCACTTAGACTAGGCTCTTCTGTTGAATAATCAAAAACATCATTGTTAATTGTATCAAACATAATATTATCCGGAACAAGATAAAATATTGACAGGATTAATGGGTAAACAAAGACAAATGATATTGCAATTGCCATAAGCAAGGAACCAAATGTTCTCATAAAAGGAACAGACCGCATAAACACACCAAGTGGCAGGAAGAACAGAAGCATCCCGCTCAAAGTATATTCTAGAATAAGCAAATAATTTAGGGCTGAGAGAAACGCAAACATAGAAGTGTTAAAAGCTACTGAAAAACTGGCTGAAACAATTGAATGCCCTGCATAAGGAGAATAGGAAGTTGCAGTAATGCCAAAAAGGCACAAATATTCATCAACACATTGCTGCCTTCCCCTTGTCCTTAGCATTTCAAATGCTCCAAGGTAATATCTTTCTACATTCATAACATTATGGCTGTATTCAGCAGCAAGAACAAGATAGGATTCTGCTGCATTGAAAATTGACATATCAGGGCGATCACCAGCAGGTGCAGGGGTTTCCAAAAATATTTTTAATGAATCGGAGGTTAAAGAACAATAAGAAAGCAAAATCCCTCCAAAGAAAAGGACAAACATAATAGAAATAAATAATTGAATGAGTTCTCCTCTTGACCAGATCTCAAGTTTCTGGTTTGCAATTGACTTGGAGTACATAATAAAAACAGCAATTATAATTGACATGGATATTACAGACATTGCCATAAGCTGTAAAACTGGGCCAGACAGCATACTCAAAAATTGGTCACATGCAGCTACCATATCATGCAATCCTCGTTAAAATTGATACATCAACTTCTGCTCCAGCAAGTGTGCTTACATACCTAAGGCCTGCAAGCATCACGATCATTGAAATAACTACGGTCATAGTTGTTTTTACTAGAACTAAATATGCATAATAATCAAATCTATCCTTAGCGCTATTGTATGTGCTTTTAGCGCTATTAACATTACTATCATCGTACATAGTATACGCATCACATCCACTAACACTAAAAGCCCCTGCCAAAGGACCGCCACTCTGAAAATTTGGATGTGAATTTTCAAACTCAGCTAAAATGTTATGCATTAAAAAAATTCCAATTGGCAAGAATACATATAAAGCAACAGCAAGGCCAATAACAATTGCACCAGCACCTCTTGTAAATCTAAAAACCCTTAAAAACAAACCAAAAGGGATAAGCATGCCAAATGCTTGTGTCTCTGCAAAACCAAGCAAAAATTTCATTGAGCCCCATTCTGCCAAAGCTATTCCCATGCCTTGGAAAACTAATGAGAATGTTCCGAGTAATGTACTATAAGAACCACAAGCTGAAAAGCCAGTAAAAAGAGACAAATAGCTACAGCTTAATGACTTACTGCTTTCAAGGCCAACTTTACTTGAAAAACTTACAATGTTATTGTATCCTGCTTCAACAACTGCTGCATCATCATTAACATAACTAAGGGCAAGCGCAGGAAAAGATAAATTTTCACCACTAATATTAGAAGAAATTGAATCCAGAGCTTCGGTTATGCCAACAAGAGAGCCGATAATTATTGCAATTGTTACAAGCTGATAAAGCTCTTCCTTTGAAACCATCTTTATTTCATCATTATGAAGTGCATAACCAAACATAAAAAGAATTGCAAGAAGGGTAACTGCCGCAATTAATGCAACAACTGTCGGTGCTATCCAGCCAGTTGCAGCAAATGAAAGGGATAATAAAAAAAGAATTATGAAGACCTGCTTAATCATCAGAACACCTTTGAAAGACCTGGGATTTCAACATCCCCGCCAAGCATTGTTGAAAATGTTTTGATAAACATAACCGTTACAACTATGTTCAGTAAAGGAAGTATATATGCAGGTATTGCAAACTTACTTACACTCTTGATATCTTCTCTTCCAATGTAACCACCACCAGAATTCTTTGCAAAGTCAGCAACTGACATTTTTGCCCCACCGGAAGCTGGGCCACAGAGCTCTTCACATGTTCTTAAAACAGGAGGGGAGTATTGATAATCCTCCTCAGTAAACAAACAATCTTTGCACAACGAACCATCTTTAGGAAGAATGTAAACACATGATTTATATGGATCAAGAGAAGCAGGACATGCTTGTGCATCAACGAGTCTGGATAACGGCCAAGGACCCAAAGGATCTACAAAATTAAGAGTGCAATCCGTTATCCCAGTTCCACGTGCATTTGGATTTGCGTTAAAAGATTCTCTAAAAACAACCCTACAGCTTGGTTTTGCGTTTATACAACTTCCTTGAATCTCTGCCTGCGTAACAAGTGGAGTAAAGCCACAATCTTGAAGTGTTTGAAAACAGGAACTTGGACAAACAGGATCACCATCGTCATCAAGAGAACAACGGAAACAACTTTGTGGTAGACTACATGAGTTGCTAGCCATTGAAGCCAAGTGTACGCCATCAGTATATTGAACTAATCCAACATTACAATCATTCTTCATTGGAAGAATTGTTTTACAAAAGGATGATGCAAACTCGTCTTGGTCTTCACCATCTTTTGTACACATTGCAACTTTATCTGGATCAATAGAAGGAGGGTCAATTGCTTGGATAAATTTACATTGTACAGGATAATCACCACATGCAATTTCACTTGTTCTATTTCCCCAGCACGATTGACTCGATGGCATAGGCAAACGGCGGCATTCCTGGGGACATTCAGCAAATTGAGGGGAGCTGCATGAGATTATTCCTGCGGCTTCATGCAATGTTCCATTCAACAACCCATTAAGGTTTGTTTCAAGATCATCACCGGAAAATGTTTGTGGATTGCTGTAAGCTTCTCCATTAAGAATATGGCGCAATTCAATTGAGGAATTTACAATTAAATTATCAGAATATCTATAAGCAATTGGTTGGACTTTGGTACAATAAAGAGGACAGGCAGAATCACTTGATCCAGCTGCTGCATCACCATATACCGCAACATTCAGGCTCATCCAATCAAATACAAACATCATCGGGAAAACGAATAATGCACCAATTGCCATAGCAATTAAAAGCCCTCCAACCTTACGGGTTGCGAAAAAAGTACGCAGGATTATTCCCAAAAATAAAACAAATGGAGCAAATGCAGGAATGATGTGGCTTACAAAAAAGCGCTGGGCGAATAAGGAGCCTAAAAAGCTATTGTAATAATCCATTTCCGCCCCATATCTTTCAACATGAAGGGACTCCTCCTTATTGTATGATCCACTATAACCCATATAAACATAGCAAGGAAACCAAAAGGGGTCAAAGAATTTCTGGCAGTTGGCACCAAAACCCTTGGCTGAACTTGCGCCTTTTTCAATAGCCTTATCAAGATTTGATCCCATTTCACCGTATATAAGATCAACTGTATCATCAATATACGCACTTGAAACCCTTCCAATACAATATTCATCTGGCGTACAAACAATCCCAACTCCTTCTTCTATTGCACCCCTTACAAAAAAGTCAGCAGTTGAGATAACAGACATAGTAAGCAGAATTATTATTTCATTTGCAAAAACCTGGACAAGTTCAACCCTTGAAAAGGCAAGAAGGCCGGGCAATTCAAAACCCTTGCCAAACATGTAAGCAATTGAGACAATAATTACCATAAAAATTATGATAAGGATTGAGATTTGGACCCAGCTGTTGGCGAATTCGAGCGGTGAAGAAGATGCATCAGTAACAACTGTTGTAAGGTTGCCTTGTGCAAATGATAATGAAGACAGCAGAATAATACACAATAAAACAATAACTTTCCTCATCCAAGCACCCTCAACGCCTTATTAAGAGAAGACAAAAATGTTATAAATATCGCTAATGCAAGATTCGGTAAAAAGAAAGCGTGTCCAAGAAGCTTCCCAAGACTCCAAAAACTTATTGGTGAATTGCAGCCTCCATTAACAGTGTCTTCAATAGCTTCGCTCACTTCAAGGGGAGGATTGTTGTTTACCTGATTGCATTTTGCCGTAGTGTGTGCACTCGAAACCATTGTAATATTGATTATATAAATCATTGGTAATACAACCACCAAACCCAAGGAAAGTGCTAAAAGAACATTACCCATTTGACGAGTTGGAATGAAAGTTCTAAACAAAAATGCAACTGGAAGGATAATTTCAAGTGTGTAAGTATCTATGAAATGAAGGAATAAGCGCTGGAGGGTTATCATAGTCAAAGAAGGCAGAACAAATGTAGTAAGAACAATGTCCATTTGGGTTGCATACGCTTTCTGATAAGCATCGGTACCAAGACTTACAGTACCCTGAAAGGGAAGGGTGTTGCTATAAATAAATGAGGAATCTTTTTTGTATTCAATACTCTTATCTTCAATAGCAGAGACCATAGCAACTGCTTCTGCTTCTAAAGCAAAAAGCCCGTTTCCAGCAGCTTCAGCCATCGTATGCCCGTCAAAACTCGCAGCCAAGAGGCCAATATTTCCTGCAGCTTCCAAAGAAAGTTCAACAAAACCCTTGGCAACAGAACATGAAAAGAAGATTATGCTATTAAAAGAAAGTAATAGGATTATTGAAAAAACTAGGTGGAATTTCTCATCCTTTCCAAATATCTGAAGTTGTGGGATATTAAAGGCATTGCCAATCATTGACGCACCGGCAATCAAAAGTATATTTAGCATTATAACTGCAATAACTCCATAATGAACAAATGTCTGGCCAGCATCAACATCTTCCAATGCATTAAGCGAACATTCTAGATTGGCGAATGAGAAGGAAAATAATAAAAGAACGAAAAACAGCTTTTTTATCATATCAACCTCTCCAAACTAGATATATAAAACTCTCCACTTAATGATTGGGAAACACTTTTAGTTCCGATTATTGTTATTGTTGTAATCAAAATAATTTCAGTATATACTAAAACCATAAGATTAACAGATCCCTGTAATAGTGGTTTTAGATTGCGTACCATAGCTTCAGGATCATGAAAAACATTCTCCATGAGGGCGTCGATGCCTAAAAAGATTGCACTTAGTGCATTTGTTACAATAAACATAACAGCTGGAAACCAAACTGCAGTCATCGCCATATAACACGGATAAAAGGCAGCTGCCTGTGGACCGAACAAAAGCGGAGAACATACTCCTAATGCAATAACAACCTCAGTAGCTGAAAGAATTGTCTTTGTTACTTGAACTGGCTTATTACACAAAGCAACAATACCAGCATTCAAATGAAACTCTATCCCGTCCCAATTGGTAACTCTTGGACTTAATACTGAATCAATGGGCGGTGGCGCTGGGTATGTGCTCCAAAATGCCGCGTCTTGAAGATTGAATATAACAAGAGATGCAATTGGCAGAAGGACTCCTGCACCCAATAATAGTGCTAAAAGAGTTGTCCCAATTTTGCGGGTAAATGGAAAGATGCGCAATGCATAAACTCCAAAAGCAAATTTGTCAACAATATATGAAAAAAATACAATAAGCATGCTAAGTGTTTTGAGGCCAACAATTGCATTAATAACTGCACCTGCGGATTGGGAAATAGAAGAAATGATTATTCCAATTCCATTATATGGGCTGGCAGAATATTGAAGACTAACAAACCAAAGGTTGGGGCCAGTACTATAAAAATAGGAGGACACTAAGGTAAGATGAAAATTTGCCTTCATCAAATCGAAAAAGGTTCCTTGCATATTTCCAATATACAGATTTATTCGGTCATTTAGTCCAGAAACATAATCTGCCTCACCTGTAAAGGTAGAAACAAAAGGCCTTGAACTTGTTAAGATAGTAAAAACAATGATAACTACGATTCCAGATGCTACAACTTCCTTAACTTCAACTTTTACCCATGCAGCCAATTGCGGGTTCTGGAAAAAACCTGAGAGCATATAGGTAAGAGCTATCAAAATCACAGTCATGATAATGCTAAAAGGAAGCATTGCAACTGAAATATCTTCAAATGAAACCTGTGCGAATATGGTGAAAGAAAAGAGCAAGAGAAACAATAAAGCCTTCCTTAACATCAGTTTGATTACTATAGTGAAATTTAAAAACAATTCATTTATCTTTGTTCTGAATAAACAACCCAATTGTTAGTAAAATTAGACCAATAATGTATGATGGATAAATTATTTCATTTAGAATAAAATAGTTTAGCACTGCTACAACAAAAGGAATTGCATAAAATGTATTTGCGATTTTAGAGGTTTCATTTTTTCTTAATAAATTAATAAACAGATAGAAAAGAACCCCCTCAGTAATACCTATATATAACAAACCTAAGATCCCAGTAAAAGAAGGAATTGAAATTGATGAGAAAAAAATCAGATAGAAACCGAATACCAAAGCAGCAATAAGGCTAGTGTAAAAGATTATAAAAAGTGAATCAAGATTGAACTTTTTTGATAATACAAGATAAACTGCCCAACATGCTCCTCCTAAAATTGCTAAGCCATCACCAATAATATTAAGGCTTAGAAAGCTAAAATCTAGTTTTGATACAACTATAAAAGCACCCAAAAAAGCTAGAATTGCACCAAGAATATCAGATGGCCTAATCCTTTCTCCTAAAACAAAAAATCCGAGTATTGAGATTACAAGTGGATAGGTATAGTAAAGGATATTCGCTTCAGTTGCTTGAATGAAACTGAAAGAAGCCAAATAAAATACTCTAGTTATTATTAGACCAAAAAGAGACAAGAGCAAAAAAGAATTTATGTTTTTGAAATTTTGCAGTATCAAATTAGTTTTGTTTTGGAATATCAAAACAAAGAAAAATATTAGGAAAACAATCAAATAATCAAAAAACAATATTTGTTCAATGCTTACTTCTTCTAAAGTTATTTTGAAAGCTGGAACAAGGGTGGCGGTGTAGATAATTGTAAAGGCTAGTAACAAATAAAATTGCCAATTATAGTTAGGCCTGCTGTTTTTCAAGTGTTCACCAGTTTATACATCCAAAACTACAAAAGCTTTCCACATGTTTTTTACTTTTTCAAGTTTAAACTTGTGATAACTGACTGCTTTCACATCAACAACCATATTGTGTTTACCTGTATCAATTTCTTCCCCCTTAAAAACCGCAGTTAACCTTGACTTGGTCTCATCTATTTTTATATCAAATGAATGAAATATCAACATATCTGCATCTTTATAGAATATAACCTCATCTAAAAACTTATATAACAGGGTTTCAAGTTCATCAGCTTCCAACTCAATATGCCTTTCTTCTTTTTCTTTAATAGCTTCAGGATTGTTAACCATTGTTTTTGTTACTGCTTGGGCACATGACTCAAACAATTTTTCCAAAGTTGTGCCATCTGCTTCAAATGCTTCATCTGCGTAAGCAACATCACCAATAAATTTGTAAGACATGTTACCCCTTAACATTTCCTATTGGAATGAGTTTAACTATCTTTTTGGAAATGCCAGCTTTAGCAGTTGCATCAATTACATCATCAACATTTTTGTAAGCTTCGCCTGCCTCTTCTGCCAATCCCTTAAATGAAGCGGTTTTTACATAGATTCCTCTTTGTTCCATATCCTTTTGTAGCTGGTCTCCTCTCCATTTATTGCGTGCAGCTGTCCTTGACATTGTTCTTCCTGAACCATGGGCAGTTGTAAACCAGGTTTCTGCACCACTTTCTACCCCTGCAAGTAGATAAGAACCGGTTTCCATTGACCCACCAATAATAATTGGCTGGCCATCCTCTTTTGAAGGACCGCAAATCTCATGCCTTCCAGGACCAAAGGCTGCGGTTGCGCCTTTTCTGTGAACCAATAAATCCTTCATTTCACCATCAACCTTGTGTTTTTCCAATGAAGCCCGATTGTGTGAAATGTCATAAACCTGCCTCATCCCAAGTTTTTCTGCATCAGTATTAAATGCCTGGGAGAATACTTCTCTTATCCTATGGGCAATTGTTTGCCTGTTTGCTAAAGACATGTTAACACCGCATTTCATTCCAGAATAATAGTCCTGACCTTCTGGTGAAGTAAATGGTGCACACGCCAATTCCCTGTCTAAGATCTTAATTCCATATTTTGATTCCATAACTGATAGAAAAACTTGTAGATAATCAGTTGCAACCTGGTGGCCAAAACCTCTGCTTCCGCAATGGAACATTATTACCATTTGGTCTGGAAAGATGCCCCACTTTTTTGCTAGTCCTTTGTCAAGAATGTTTTCTTCTTTGACATGCTGAATCTCCAAATAGTGGTTACCTGAACCCAAGGTACCTATTTGGTTGAAACCACGATCAACTGCACGATTACTTACTTTTGATGAATCGGCATCTTTCATTACTCCGTTCAATTCAGTAACTTTTAGGTCATCATGCCAGCCAAATCCTTTATCAACTGCCCATTCCGCCCCTCCTTCAATTGCTTTTCTGAATTCTTGTTTGTCAATTTTAACAAAACCTTTGCACCCAACACCTGAAGGGACTCTTTCAAATAACTTGTTTATGATTTCCCTGAGTTTTGGTTGAACATCTTTTAGAGTCAAGTTTGTTAGGAGAAGACGCATGCCACAATTAATATCAAATCCAATTCCACCAGGACTGATGACCCCTCCATCATTTATGTCCATTGCAGCTACCCCGCCTATTGGAAATCCATACCCACTATGACCATCTGGCATACAATAAGCGTATTTTTGGATTCCTGGCAGAGTTGCAACATTTGTAATTTGATCAAAAACATTCAAATCCATATGATTGAGTAATTGCTCGGTTCCATACATCCTTGCAGGAACTCTCATGCCTTGTTTGAATGATTTATCAATCTCCCAGATAACATCAGAAATTTTCTTTAATTCTGGCTTTTTCAAATCATCTCTAAATCCCATTTAAATTACCCCGGTAATTGAAATACTTGAACTGCTACGCAGTTCAATCCCATAAAATTTCACCTTGTGATTAGTAAAGAAACGATAAGAAAAGAATAAAAACACAGGGGTTTGCCTAACGCCTTTTGATTATGTTTGTGAACTTCGTTCACGTACGCCCATGAAACTGAAGGTGTTTCATGACCGAACTTTTGGCATAAGAAAAACATTAGTCAAAAGTTTATAAGAAAAGAATAAAAACACAAAGGGTATCAAAGAAGATTTTTATAATCTATGATTTATCTAAGTATAACTGGTGGAAAAATGACTAATTTCAATCAACAAGAATTCAACAAATTTGTAATAGATAACAGTATTGTTGGTTTTTTTAAAGAACCAATCAAACTAAAATCTGGAAGAATGTCAAACTGGTACGTGAACTGGAGAAATGCAAGCGAAGATGTTTATTTGATTGACCAAGTAAGTGATTTTGTGATCAGTTTTACAAAGGATAAACAGCTAAAACCAGATTGCTTTTATGGAGTTCCAGAAGGAGCAACAAAACTAGCATTATTGTGCCAATACAAATGGGCAAAAAATTCACCAACTTATTCAAAAGGCAGCCATGTTTTACCAATGGGAAGGGGTAAACCTAAAGAACACGGTGCGCCAAAAGATAAATATTTTGTTGGTGCCCCAAAAGGAAATGTGATAATCGTAGAAGATGTAACAACAACAGGAGGCTCTTTGATTAAAACAATTGATGAACTCAGTGAACTTGGAGTAAAGATTATAGCTGCATTTGGACTTACAAACAGGATGGAAAAAAGGGATGATGGAAAAAGCGTTGAACAAGCAGTTAAAGAAAAAGGCGTTAGATATTATAATTTGAGTAGCGCGCTTGATCTGCTTCCTATTGTTTACAAAAAAGAAAAACCTGCAGAAGAGATAGGCAAGGCAATTGAAGAAGAATTTGAAAAATGGGGAGTTAAAAAATTAAGAATTAGATGAAAAACATGATTTATAGATATAAAAACAAAAAACCAAGTATTCATGAAACTTGCTTTGTTGCCCCATCTGCAGATATAATTGGCGATGTAGAAATTGGAGAAAACTCAAGTGTGTGGTTTAATTCTACAATCAGGGGAGATCAAAGCAGAATACTAATAGGCAAAAATGTTAGTGTTCAGGATAATGCAGTAGTTCATGTTGCACCTGGCTACGAAACAAAAATCAGCGATGACGTGGTTATTGGGCATAATGCAATTGTCCACGGGTGTGTAATAGGAAGAAATTGTATTATTGGAATGGGATCAATAATTTTAAGCGGGGCTGAAATTGGTGAAAATTGTATTATAGGAGCAGGAAGCGTAATAACTGAAAATAAAAAAATACCAAAAAATTCAATAGTTATGGGTGTTCCCGGAAAGATAGTAAAAGAAGTAACTAAAGAACATATAAAAAGAATAAAGGAAAATGTTGAAATTTATATAAAAGAAAATAAGGAATACAAAACTAATTTTTAGATATTTTCTGTAAATTGAATGCAACTCCTATTATCATTGGAATTAAAAATGGAAAGAAAATTGCAATGTTTTGTGATAAGTAAGCAGCGCAAAAACCAAGAAACAATGGGATTTCAGGAAGTATGAATAAGATTAGCATTGTTTTTGGTTTTAGAAGTTTATCAGAGAAGTTAATATGCAAAAACAAGACAACAAATGAAGCGATAAGAAAGAAAGGAGCAAAAACAGAAGATACAAACTCTTCTATCAAACTGTTAAAGTCATTAGGAAAGCCCAGAAAAGATAAAAGAAAATAAAAGATAAAAAACATAGAAACAGGAAGGTAAACAAAATAGTTTGGTACTTCTTTGCTTGTTGAATTAATCATAAAGGATAATCATTTAGCAACTTATTTAAATTTGACCATCTAAAGATTTCGATATGGTCGCTTGTTTTATTGCACTTATTGTATTCTCAATTATGGGAATATTCTCAGCAAAATACAGGCAACTAGCAAAAGAGGCCTTTAGATGTGTTTTTTTAAAAATAACATTTAGGCCGTGTGATGTTGGGCTTGATAAAAAAATAAAGGCTGGAATAGTGGTTCCCTTATCAAAGAAATCACCAGCTATTGCAAATTTTCTAAATAAGTATTTTGAACTACTGTCTTTTATATTTACAATAATAATGATTGTAAGTTTTATACTTGCAATACAAGGAATTTATAATTGGGTTACGTATGGAAACTGCGAAGGGCCATTAAGTGGTGGAGCTTGTATATATAACCAAATACTTGGATCAAATGAAAATCCGATATGCCCTAACACGGAAGAGGGAATTGTTTTTGGGCCAACTAACGCAAGAATACAACTTATTGAATTCGGATGTTACTCCTGTCCTTATACAAAAAAAGCTGAACCCACAGTACAAATGATATTGGAAAAATATCCAAATGATGTTAGGTACATTTACAAAGTGCTTCCAATACCAACACATAATAATTCAAAACTGGCAGCCCAAGCATCAATATGCGCTTATGATTTGAATTTTGAAAAAAAATTCAAATATTTGAAATCTGATCAGATTTCAAATGATAAAGGAAAATATTGGGAGTATAGAGGGCTCTTATTTGAAAACCAGGACGAGATTAAGCAGAATAGTGAAAAGATTCTTGAATATGCGGAACAAATTGGTTTTGACAAAAACGAGTTTCAAGTTTGTATGAATTCAGAAAAAACTCAAACGCAAGTAGCAATAACCGAACAAGAAGGGGCGGAATCAAAAATAAAAGGAACACCAACCTTCTTTGTAAATCATGTTTATGTGCAAACAGAAAATCTGGAAGGGGCAATAGAATGGGAAATGAATCTACCATATATAGTTTTAGGGTTTGTTGTTCTAATAATCATAATAATCGGATACTTCTTTTTAAAAAGGTGAAAATGTAAAAATGGCTGAAACAGATATAGAATTTGAATTTAAGAGGCAACTAAAAAAACTTAAACAGTTTCAGGGCAGTGGAACTCAGCTTGTTTCAGTTTATATTCCAGCCGGTGCCCAAATTCATGAAACTGCAGGCAAATTGCGAGAGGAGATGAGCCAGGCAAGCAATATAAAATCAAAACAAACTAGAACAAATGTAACTGATACACTTGAAAAAATTCTCCAACATTTTAAGGTATACAAAAAACCCCCAAAAAATGGAATTGCGATATTTGCAGGCAATATTTCAGATAATGAGTCGAAAACTGATATACAACTTTTTGCACTTGAACCGCCACAGCCTCTCAAGGTAGGCACATACAGGTGTGACAGCAAATTCTTTATTGAACCTCTTGACGAAATGCTTGAAAACAAGGATTCATATGGCATAGTTGTTATGGACGGCAGGGAAGCAACTCTGGCAATTGCAAAAGGGACTTATGTGACCATAGTAAAAAAAATGAATTCAATGGCACATGCAAAACATAAAGCGGGCGGCCAAAGCGCACGTCGTTACGAACGTCTTATTGAAGAAAGCATAGAGAAATATTATCAGAGGGTAGGAGAATCAATGGATTCACATTTCCTTGGTAAAACAAAGGGAGTTATAGTAGGAGGACCAGGCCCAACAAAAGATTTTTTTATGAAATCAAAAACATTTAATTATCAAATAAAAATACTTGGCTGTGTTGATACGGGTTATACAGACGACTATGGTATAAGAGAAGTTCTTGCAAAAAGCTCAGAAATTCTCGCAGAGCAAGAAGCAATAAAAGAGAAAGTGGTGGTCGACCAGTTCATAAAAGAAGTTGTAAATAGCGGGCTTGCAACTTATGGAGAGAAAGAAGTAAGAAATGCACTAGTTACAAAACAAGCGAGTAAATTACTTATATCTGAAGGATTAGAACATATGAAACTTGGGTATATATGTGACTCATGTAATAATGAGGAGTATAAGATAAGCAAAGGTGGTGAAAAACCTCAAATTAAATGTAAATGTGGCTCAGATATGAGGCAAAAAGAGGAAGTACTATTGTTTGATGATTTAATTGACATAGCAAGAGGCAATGAAATTGAGATTATGGTTATATCAACTAATACAATAGAAGGAGCACAATTCCTATCTGGTTTCACTGGTCTTGGGGCTTTTTTAAGGTATAAACGATAAGATTTATCAAAATTAAAGTTTCCCTTTAGCGAACTGAGCACATATGAGATTCATAAACAGGACCAATATTCACAATCAGTTTACTTTTATAGAAAATTGTGCCATCAGTGTCCCCTGCCTGGACATAAATAACTGGAGAACCGCCAATCTGGAATTCACATTCAGTGACTTGTTTGATGCCATCTATTGAAGTACATTCGTCTCCCTCATACGCAAAAAAGATAAGGTCCTTTCCAACAAGCTTTTGGCTACCTGCAAAATCAACAGCACACTGCTGGAGATTTCTTCTATTATCAACATCAGAATTCCTTAAATCCTGTACAATGAATAACTTATCAGAAAAAGAAACAGTGTCAGCAAAAACAGAAGGATCAACAGGTGTCTCCTTATCAACTTTTAGATAAAGGAAATATAAAAGAATAACTAAAATAACAACTAAAAATAGAGTAATATACTTTTTCATCTAATCACCTATTCAAAAAGCCCCTTTAGTATACATGAGTCATAGTATTCTGCATTTCCAAATAAGTAAGCTTTGGTTTCATAAGATGTCAAGAAAACTGGTTCCTTGTTTTTTGCAGAATAGCCTAAAATCATTGAAGGTGTTTTGTCGATTTTATCCTTACAAAAACTAGTTGATTTTGTGTTATTAGTTGTATTCCCACCATATTCTATAGTACAAACTGAATCAGATAATGAAAGCACAGTAACAGACTTGTTGTGATTTTCAATGTTTTGAGCGATGGCAAGGGAACAGTCCTTCATTTTTGAGCCAACGTCAAGAGATACGTTTTTGTTATCCAAAACAATAAGGCTTTCAACATCATCAGCGCTAAAGTAATAATTAAATTCATCAAGGTCAGCGGAAAAAGCCGCCTGTTCCATATTCAAATAAAGGAAAACTGAGAAAACAAGTATACCAAAAATAAATAACAATAGAAGAACTGTAATGCCTAATTTTACAATTCTAGTAATCTTACTTTTAGAAGCTAAAATAATCAAAACAATGAAGATCATAATAGCAGTTATAGAAAGAAATGAAAGGAAAGAAAATCCCCCTAATATTGCTAAGGTGTTATCTTTTACACTTGATAGATCCATAAGGTTTAATGAGGATGAAATTGAGGCAAAACCATCATTAACCCTCCTTGCAAATCCTCTCAATTTAAGTGAAGCTGCTGAAACTGGGGTTGATTTATAATTATTTAATATCTCATTTCCTTTTAGTATTATATTTTCAAATCTCTTTGACATATTGGCATAAACACTTGATGAAAGGCCTGACCTAAAAAGATCAGTGGTATTTGCATTAAGGGATTTTAGAGCATTAAACTCAGATTTGGATTCATCAGGCAAGCCTTTTGATTCTAGAACCAGCATAAGAACTCCTGCTTGGTCTTTAAGCATAACCGTATTGTCATAAACCTCTTTAACTTTTGGAGAGGTCTCATTTACACTTTGGGTAAGTTTCTCTAATTCATCGAGGTCTAGATCAATCGTAGTAAAATTTCTGTCTTCAAAACTTTGGTTTATATTATCAATCAATTGATTCAAATGTTGAATCTTTAAAACAAGAGTATCGTTTACAATTAAAGAAGATACCTCATTCCCTTCTTTGAGAACGACTTCAGCTTGTTCAAACAACGGATTATATAAACGAGAGTAAACAACTGCGTTCTTTTCACCTTCAACATAAGCAAAACGAGCCATAGTCTGAGTATAGAGAGTTGATGAAAGCGAAACTTTTGAGTTATATTCATCAATTTTTGAAAGAAGGGAACTTGACAGATTTTCAGCATGTGAAAGAAGATCTTCTTCCAGGTCTAAACCAGGACACATTGCATAACACTTTCCTAGACAAGCTGCTTTATCTGCATCATCATTTCTTCTTGGGCTTCTAAACTTAGTGCCTTCAATTTGTGCCTCGTAGCCTTTGATAGTTGGAATGTCATCTTTTATGCTCTGGATTTTTTGGCCTGCATTTGATTTTGTGATTGATTTAGCGTCATTTATTACTTTTTCAAGTATAAGATCCATGTTATGGCTTGGAATCCCGAATAGAATAAGGTCATTATAAGCATCCTGGAAACCGCCCCAGCCAACAGATTTCTGATATGCGCTAAAAACAATTTTTGAGGCAAAATCACAGGTTGCTTCATCTGTACAGGTTATGGGGGTTCCTGCGATTACGACTTTCCCATCAATTAAAAGAACCTTCTTACACTCGTATTCTTCCTTGTTTGGAAAATAATCTCCGTTATTTCTGCTTTCGTTATAAGAGATAAGGGTATTGGTAAAATTATCCAATTCAGATTGAGATGGAAAAAAAGAGTTTGAATACTCATTGATTGCATTAGCGATGTCCTGTCTGTCTTTTAGAACTTCACCGTTTTTAAGTAAAAAAGACGCAGTGCCACTGATGCTAACAATTGAATAGTTGGATTCATTAAAAGTAAAATCTTCAAAAACAATATTAGCCTCTGTTTCATCTGGATAAAAATAATCCTCAGTAGAAAAGGCATAAAACAAAGAAACAAACAATAGAAGAATATACAATATTCTGGAAGGATTCATAACATGCTTTTCCATAAAAGATTTAAATTAATATCGCTTTGCTAGAGCTCACGTTTTTCTTTTCTTCTCCTGCTATTAATTGCCCTTCCCTCATAAATCTATTAGGACGAGAACCACTATAATCCTCAGTTCCTCGTCGGTAATCCAGTACAGACAAAGAAAATAATTTTAAGAACTAACTCTCAACTTTTTCGTGAAACCACAAAATCAGAGAGTTTCAGCAGTTCATCCTTAAAGGGTGAAAGTGGGATGACATCCAAACTTTTTTTTGCCAATTCAACAAAGGACATTGCTTTTTTTCTAGCATATTCAATTGATCCACAATCAGACAATATCTTGACGCATCGCTTGATATCATCCTGATTAGAAGTATGATTTTTGAGACACTTGATCAAAAAATCCTTATCTTTTTTAGTTGTATGCTTAAATGCATGAACAACTATTAATGTCCTTTTACCTTCAGTAATGTCTCCTCCAATTTCTTTTTTATATTCCTCTAAATTGCCTATCAAATTCAAAACATCGTCTTGTATCTGAAATGCAAGTCCAAGATTCTCACCAAATTCTTGCATTTTCCGTTGAATAGGTTCATCTTTTTTAGCAATAAAAGCACCAATAACACATGATAAACCTATAAGAGAAGCAGTTTTTCCACGAACCATAAAAAGATAGTCTTCTTCAGAAACACCAAAATTGTTATCCCTATACCAATTAAGTTCAATTCCCTGCCCATCCACAACCAGTTTAAAAACGGACACATATAATTTTTGCAATCGTATTAGAACGGCAGGATCAAGATCTAAACTTACAAGAGCATCCCAAAGTGCAGTGTAAAGCGCATCCCCCGAATTAAGGGCGATTGGAAGACCATGCGAAATGTGGAGGGTTGGTTCACCTCTTCTTAACAAGGAATTGTCTTCTATATCATCATGAATTAAGGTAAAATTATGAAAAAGCTCTAGTATTGCAGCAGGTTTGATTACATCTTTCACAGAACCATTCAAGGAAAGGCAAGTTAGAATTGAAAGAGCGGGCCTAATCCTTTTTCCACCTAATTTGATATATGGTGGAAGCAGAGCATATACCTCTCTTGGATTTTTCGGAATTAGGTGTTCTAACTCTAATTCTAGGGTTTGCATTTCTTTAGTTATTAGCTTATTGAACATAACAGAAAAATAAGAAACCATGAATTTAAAAGGATAAGTGCTCATCCGTATTATTCAAGTTCTTCTCGTATAACCGCATTCTTTACACTTAAAATAGAAAGATGAATTAGCCTTGTTAAAGATAACGATTACTGTTTTATCAGGAATAAAAAAAGTAAGGCATTTTCTACAGAATTTTTTCTTTTGTTCCTTTGTTAAACGGAGTTTATGTTTTTTTACTAAGTCCCAAATCATTTGTATGTAACGTTTTGTTCTATCTGGATGTTTCTCAACATTTTCATCTGCCTGTTGAAATAGGATTGTAATAGACTCCCCAACGGTTTTTTTTACTAATGATTTCTTTTGTTGCTTGTTGACCATCTATGGAAAGTCTTGGATTAGTATTATAAACATTCTTATTATTGATAGTTAAATGGCAGATTTCTTTTATGACAATTTTATAGATCCAATAATGTCAAGAACCGGATATAATCCAGTAAATACGGCAACTTATGCAATTATTGCGCTTGCTTCAGTTTATGTGATTTATATCCTACTAAAGAAAAAGGGAATTGAGATTGATAAAAAGTTTGTCTATTCAATATTGCCGTTCGTATTATTGGGTTCAACTATAAGGGTAGTGACTGATTCTATAGACTCTGGCATCTTTAAAGGAATTGGTCCAATCCATCAATTAGTACTGGATTCGCATATTTATGATTATGGAGTTGTTACTGCTAGTCCTGGCATATATCTTGTAACTGCAGCTATCCTATTCTTATCAATGATAATCTTGAGATTGTTGAAAAAATGGGAGTTGTTGCCATATGTTGCAATAGTTTTATGGGCCCCCCATTTCCTATTATTAGTGCCTTTTATGACTTATTTCTTGTACGCAATACCGATATTGATTCTTGCAGTAATTCCTGGCTATGCCGCCTATAAATATTTCAAAAGCGAGATGGCTGGTCTTATAGTTGGGGGACAGGCTTTGGACGGTGCAGCAACTTTCTTTACAATTGAAATATTCAGCCAATTAACTGGCAGAACCTATTTTGAACAGCATGTAGTTTCTTCATTTATTGGGGATAACTTTGGGTATTTTGGATTTTATTTGCTAAAAGTTGCTCTGGCAACTTTAATCTCTTATGTAATCATTACTGACAAAAAAGCAGAAGAGAAGGAAAAATGGTATATTGGATTATTGGTTATAATAATGGGATTTGCACCTGGAATTAGAGACGTTTTGAGAATGGTAATAGGAACTTAGTAAACTAGAATATTGCTTTATTTTTTAGTGCTTTCTCTTACTAACTGGCCAAAACCTATTGTATTACACATCTCCAAACCAAACTGAATGAGACCTTCGTTGGACTCTACTGTTTCATCTGTTGCTTCGTTTAGTAAAAAGCTTCTTCTTGCTCGGATACCAGACTTGAAAAGCTCTTTATCTCTTTGTGTAGGGTTGTCACCCAGCTTCAGTGACGCCACATTATCCATGGCTTCTGCTAACTCCATCCTTGCGTTTATGTCATCCTGATCAACTGGTTTTGTTGTAACAAATCCGAAAAAAGCCAGATCTGCCTCTTCTTGATCTAAGGATACCCCTTCCATGAGTATTGTTCTTGCTGTTTCGTGTCCTGCCGCGAGTTCAGCAGCTACGATTAAAGGATTCACTCTACTTGTAAAGCTATAAAATTCCAAAGATAATTCGCAAAAAGAATGATTAACAGAAACATTGGAGGGCCCTGAAATTTTGATTCTTAAATGCTTTGAACGTTCAGCAATAAGTATTCTAAGTGCTTCAAAACCTTCCTCTGTTGGATTGGTTCTTATTGATTGAAGAAGCTCGCCAAGAGATGGACAACCTTCTGATCTCAGAAAAGCAGTTTCATCAAACTGTTGCCCTTCAGCAATTGCATCATTTAGTCTTATTCTTGCCTCGAGAACACATGAATACGCATCTAGCGGATGTTCCACCCTTGGTCCTTTGTCTTCTTCATTATCAATATTTATTGTGTAGGTTGGAGGCCTTGTATCTGGAGCAACTGAAATTAACCTAAAAATATCAATTAGAGGTCTTGCCTGAGATGATGAAACTATTATTCTGGCTTTAGGCTTTTGTTTCTCATCAACTTTAACAACTTCATCTTGAGCAGGAGTCTGCTCAGCCCTAAAGCAATGCAAAACCGGATATGCCAAAAAAGCACAGGCACCTGCCACCATTAGAAAGGGGCGCAGTGTCCTATTTCTCTTAGGTTGTCGTAGTAATAATGGCATGTGGTAGAGAATAAATAATAGTATTATTAATACTTTTGAGATACAACACGTTAATGATGGGTTATAACGTCAAACAAAGCCTAACAAAAATGCAACCGCAAAAAGGCTTCCTAATAGAATAAGTGGCCCAATTATTTTAGCAACAGCAACAATAGAATTTATAGTTGAGATTAATTCGATAGACTGCTTAGCCCCGATAACTTCAATATCAAACCATCTCTTTTCTGCATAAACTTTTGTAGGCTGGAGATCATACATTGCTTCAACACACAAAGTCTTAATAGTATCAATAATTGATTCGGCTTCTTTTAATGGATTTAGAACGCCCTTTACAGCATTTATCTCGTGTGTATCTGTAGTATAAATAGAGACATGCCATTCCATAGCATAGTTCTTTCCTAACTTTTTTATTTCACCCATCAGTTTTTCCCTAAAGTCTGGAGCAACACCATTTGCATCAAAATATATTATAACATATGCAAATTTAGGTGTTGTAGTAGAAAACATTGCAACTTTTATGCCTGCACTTCCTATACTTGAGTTAATAACAAATTGTTCTGCAACACCTAGAGATAACGGCTTCTTGACCATTTTTAATGCAAGCGAATTTATGATGGCCATCTGATAATTGTATGCAACCTCGCTGCCAGGTTCAAAACTAGTTATTTCGCCAGTTTCAGAGTTATGCTGATCAACAACAAAAGCTAGCGGGATATGTTTCTCGGCTTCTGACATTAAAGACAAACCAACCCCAAAATTAATGTCTTCTGTTACCAGTGGCGCTCTGCTAAGCCCTACAAATGCACAATCATTTACAACTAATGATTCTGCAAAGCATTCCTTGTAATTCCCGATACATAAAGCCCCTCTTGCATTAGAATAAGTTGCTTTTTTTAGGATGTCATCGCACACAGTAATTATCTTACCAAGTTCCCCTGAAGCAACTGGGTTTAGATCATGAGTAACGGTGCCATGAAAAACAAATGACTTTGCATTATACTTCTTTGACAAATAATCAGAAAGTAAAAATGAGAATTCACTACCTCCCAGATTACCAAATGGGCCATAATGAACATATGGTGTTACAAAAAATATGCTATCGTTTTTTCTCTTAAAAGAAAGGAAGGTCAAAACAGTTCTAGCATTCTCACCTACCTTTTCAAAAGCTTCTTCTAACTCTTTTTCCTGGGAAAGCCATTGCCCCATAAAAAATGAGATGGCATCAGTACTTGAAACACCAAAGTTCCTTTTCATTGGTGCATTAATAATAAAAAGAAAGAGGTATAATGCAGCAAGAAAAACAAATGCTGATAGATAAAATTTTGCAAAGGAAGTTTCTGCATCTCCAAGAAAAACCATGCTACTTGTAAATATGAGTGCACCAATATGGAAAAGCAACTGGACAATAGAAAACAGGATAGAACGATATTTTAAAACAAAGATTAACCTGCCGACCACATACCAAAGTATAAATACAAGTGCAGCACCTAGTAAAATTACAATTTGGGCAACTTCTGTATACACTACATCAACTGAGAGTAAAAAATTGCTTATGGTATAGACAATAAAATAGATAACTTCCCCTACAAAAGTTGTTGCTGCAATCCTTTTGAAAGAGATTCTGCGTATCATAAGCTTGATTGCAAAGGACGTTAAAAGAGCAGGTAATGAAAGGAGGATCATACCATTAAGTGCACCGTGTATAATCAAATTAAATCCTTCATACTTCCCAAAGTCAATGACAATACCAAAGATTATACCGAGAAGTAGAATAGAAGCGATGAAATATTTGACTGGAGGCAAGGATATGAAATAGTCGGTAAGACTAATTGCTTTTTCTATGTTTCCCATCAACTTAAAAATACGTACGAAACTATTTTAAATTGCGTTTTTACTTGAATTCGCCAGTTCGGACTGGCGCCGCCCGGAAAAAACAAGTGCCCAATAAAAATGTAGGGCTGCAATATCCTGCTGGTTGGGAAATGGAGAAACAGTATATTCCAAATATCCAATATTTAAACGGTAATAAGAAACATCGAACGCCCTCTCAAGAGGGGGAAGTTAAGTTTTTAGGGGTTGTGAGAAAGATGGATATAATATGCCCAAAATGTGGTGCTAAAAGTACTGAAAAAGAATTCGTAGATGCCTTCTGTGTAGACTGTGTTAAATTTAATATTGAAATTCCACAAAAAATTGAATTTGACAAATGTGGGGATTGTAGCAAAATTTACATAGGTGGGGAATGGAAAAAATATAGCGAGCGAGAGGTAAAAGATTACATAGAACGAAAATGCAAAGGAGATTTTGAAAGTGTAAAATATTCGGAAGGGACTCTTGTGATCACATGTAAAAAAGGAGGGCAAGACTACGAATTAGAAAAAGAGATCGAAGTGATATTCCAAAAGAAGTTATGTAATGATTGTTCAAAAGTAAGGGGAAGCTATTTTGAAGCGATTATACAAGTAAGAGGGGATCCAGGATTAGTAGAAAAATATACTAGATGGATAGCTGGAAAACTTGAGAGATATAGCTTTGTATCAAAAATTGACACGCTAAAAGAGGGAAATGATATTTACTGTGGGGAAACAAGACAGGCGTTTAAGGTCTTATCAATGTTTAAACTTAAATACCAATCAAGCAAAAAACTGCATACAAAAAAACAAGGAAAGAAGATGTATAGAAC
>DATDTS010000012.1:0-7157 GCA_035290745.1 Candidatus Bilamarchaeaceae archaeon
TGGGATATTGATTCAAGAACCCCACCCATTTCAATTTTTATCAAAGTTTGCGCGGACTGGAATTCCATTGGATACTGAATTTAAGTTACAAACCAGGATTGATGGACAGGTAAAAATAGTAACCCTTCAACAGATATTGGACTCACAAGTTAGTGACTTATACACTATTGTAAAAAATCCACTTGATCTGGGTTGGTTTTTGATAGCAGTAGGAGCGTATTACCAAATAAATTTGGGAGAATGCCCAGGCATCAAAGATAGGATTGATGATGCTTTTTATGCGAGTTTTCTTCAAGGTGTTGAGACACAGGAGAGGATAGATGGCAGCATGGATGTTATAGGCGAGACAGTGTTGCCTGGGGCACCTAGATATGGTGCGTGTTATAATACACACCTGACCGAAGGATTAATTGTTGCATCAGCAAGTTTTGAAGGGGCAGAAGAATACCAACCATTTATCAGAAAACTCATAAGAAAACATTTAGAACACATGACCCAAGTTTTGTATGCTGAAGAAAATGGGCTACAGCCAAAAGATTATTTATGGGTGTTAAGTCACTTTATAGAAGTCTATGCATATGCAGCAAAATATGGATTTGAGTTAACAGAAGAAGAAAGAAATGTAGTTAGGTATGCAGTAAACAAAGTGGTTGAGCTAGTAACCAACAGCGATGCGTATCTTGACGGAATAGAAGAAGCATACCAAAAAATGCGCGTTCTTTCGTACCTATCACATGGACTGCATGGGATAGTGCTCCTTCGACAGGCCGGGGTACTCTGCGAGTGATTTAAAAAGATATGGGTTCAACAATTAGAATCCGAATACGCTGTGCCAAATAAATAATTCGGCACAAGCTATCCAGAACCAATAGGAAAAACTTGTTTGGTTCTGTATAAAGGTGAAAAAATGGTAAGTGCATTAGACGTAGATCCTAATAAACTCATAGAAAAGCTAGCAACTAAATTAAATGACTTGAAAAAGCCAGATTTCATAGGCTTGGTAAAAACAGGTTCACATAATGAAAGACCTCCTGAACAGGAAAACTTTTGGCAACTCAGATGTGCATCAATTCTAAGACAAGCTTATACTAATAATTTAGTTGGAACGAACAGATTGCGAAGACATTATGGTGGAAGAAAGAAAAGAGGGGTAAGACCTGAACACCACCGAAAATCAGGCGGATCAACAATTAGAAAGGCCTTGCAGGAGCTTGAAAAGGCTGGGTATATGAAGAAAAGCAAAGAGGGAAGGTCCCTTACACCAAAAGGCAGACAACTTGTTGATCAAACAGCAAAGGAGATCGCAAATGTCTAAAAAGAAAAAAGAAGACGCGGAAAATGAAAAAAATGTTGAAGAAAAGATAAAAAATATGCTTCGTGTAGCACTTGATATTGAAGCATATGATCGGATATCAAATGTCAAGGTAGCCAACCAAGAACTTTACGTTGCTGCTGCTCAAAATGTTTTAGCAGTTTATAACAGGATTGAAAGGAAAATAAATGATGATGAATTGAAGCATATTTTAGCAACAATTGTCTCACAAAAAGAAAGAAGAACCTCAATAACTTTTGATAGGAAGTGAATAGTATGAGCAAAAAACCAAAACATAAGAACAAAATGAGACTGCCGAAAAAGGATAAAGGCAAGAAGAAAGCAAGACTAATAAAAGCAACAAATCAGATAAAAAGACTTCCAATTTTTGTTCCTATAAGAACCAAAAGAAAGGTTCAGTCAAACAACAAAAAAAGGAATTGGAGAACAGAAAAATTAAGAGATTAGGTGAATAAGATGGCAGATGTTGAAAGAATACAAACAGTAAACTTGTCTCAGGCTTATGATTATACGCGCACTAAGCGATCAAGAAGAGCGGTTGATATACTAAGAGAGTTCATAGGGTCAGCTACAAAAGCAGGCGATGTTGTTTTAAGTAACTCAGTAAATTCAACAATTTGGACAAGGGGAAACCAAAAACCTCCAAGAAAAATAAAGGTAAGGATTCTGATTGATGGGGAGGTTGCTAGGGTATACCTTCCTGATGAAAAGGTAGAAGAGAAAAAGAAGGAAAAGGAACAAAAAACAGAGGATAAAAAAAGTGAAACAAAACCAATTGATAAAGAAGAGAAACAAGACAAAACGCTAGTAAAAGAACAAAAGAAGGAAGAACCTAAAAAAGAAGACAAAAAGGAAGACAAAAAATGAATGTTGGAGACTATTACGGTAATCCGTGGTTAGGATTGCTTATAAAAACAAACGATAAGATTTCCCTGGTTCCTTTAGATTGTCCTGAAAAATTATGCAATAAAATACAGGAAATTCTGAAAACAGAGATCGTCAAAACTTCGATTGCACAAACAAACCTGCTTGGCATATACACAGTTATGAACTCAAATGGGATTGTTGTTCCAAATCTTACGGAAAAAAAAGAAATAGAACGATTAAGAGAAAACGAACTAAATGTGTATGTGTCTAAAGATATGCATAATGCCCTTGGAAACAATATGGTTATCAACCAAAATGGCGGGCTAATAAACGAAGAGATAGAAAATAATGAGAAAAAAAGAATAGAAGATGTCTTGGGAATTGAGCTTGTAAAGAGAAAAATAGCAGAGTACCAGACCGTCGGAAGTTGTTGCATTTCAAATAATAAGGGGTTTTTAGCACATTACAAAACAAAACCTGAAGAAATGGAAGAAATAGCTTCCATACTAAAAGTACGGGGAAGCAAGGGAACAGTAAACCTAGGAACTGGGTTTGTATCAATTGGTATGATTGCAAATGATAATGGGTATCTAGCAGGAGAAAAGACAAGTGCATATGAATTAGGGCGCATTGAAGAAGCGCTTGGATTTTTATAACTGTCTTTGAAGATATATATAAGGTGAAAACATGAAATTTGAGGTTTTGGGTTATTTGGTATTTCAAAAAGAAAAAAGAAAATTCAAGAAAACCGTTGATGCACCAACAGAAAATGGAGCAAAAGAACGGGTGTATACTTTGTTTGGTTCATATAATAGGGTAAAAAGAAGAAATGTTGTTGTAGAAAAAATTGAACTGGTGAAATAATGAGCACTGAAAAGCTTGGCGCTAGCTCTCTTGCGTATGAAAGAAGAGTTTATGGGGAACAGCTTAGATTAATACAAAAAGAAGTGGATAGGATAAGCCTTACAAATTTGGACTTAATCAATGCAGAAAATACTACAAAAAAATTGAAGGCAGAAGATTCTCTTATCCCAATCGGTGGCGGTGCTTATATAAAGGCAAACGTTTACAACACAAAAGTACTTGTACCTGTCGGTGCAGGATACCTTATTGAAATGGAAGCTGAAACTGCTGCAAGAGAATTAAGAAGAAGGATTGAAGAAACAAGAAAGGCGGTTGAAAAGCTTACTGAAGAATTCAAGAATATCTCTAGAAGGCTTGAGACTACCTCTAGAAAATTAAGTGAAATGCAGACACAGGATAGGATAAATCAAAGGGTTGAAGAAAATCTTGGTGAGGATTATTTATAAGAAACCCTTTTGGGATGCCTAAAGCGTTTCACCGGAAAGAACCCTTTTGTAGAAAAAAAGTAAAGTGTTAATGGAGCCGAAGAAATGTTTGGGATATTAAAGAAAAAAATTACCGGATTTATTAATAGGCTTACCAAAAAAGAAGAGGAAAAAGAATCGGTACCAACTGATTCTTTAGAAAAAAAAGAAGAGCTAAAAGTAGAGATGCCTGAAAAAAAAGTAGATGAAACACCTGCTAGTTTTGAAGAGTTTGAGAGTAAAGAGGAGGTCCGACATGTAGAAACTGTATCAGAACCTCTGCCAGAGCCACCCGAGAAAGAAATAAAGAAAGTTGCCACAGATGAAAAACCAAAAAAACATGAACCAATAGTCAAAGAAAAGAGGCTAAGGTTTTCACCAGAAAAAGCAGCGCCTCCAAAAAAGAAACCTGAACAAAAAGAAGAGGTAAAAGAGACAGTTCAAAAATCAGAAGAAGAGGTTAAGAAAGTTATTCCTGAGAAAAAAGAAAAAAAAGGAATTTTTGATTCAATAAAGAATCTTATTGTACCAAAAAAAGAAGAGAAACCAGTATTTCCAAAAATAGAAGTAGAGAAAAGACAAAAGGAACCAATGGTAAAGCTTGGGATTGCAAAGCAAATAAAAAGTGTTTTTACAGGAACTGTTGAGATTGCGGAAAAGGATGTTGAAGAACTGCTTGAATCCTTGGAACTCGATTTGCTTGAGAGTGATGTTGCACTTGAAGTCGCAGAATCAATAAAAGATGAGCTGAAAAATGGACTGGTCGGCCAAACGTTAAAGAAAGATGAGGTCAGTCAGTTCGTAAAAAAAGTGATAAGGGATACAATAATAAAAACAATTTCTGTTGAAAAGAAAATAGATATACTTAATTCAATTAAGCAATCAGAAAAACCAGTAAAGATTATGATTATTGGAACAAATGGTGCAGGGAAAACAACTTCAATTGGGAAATTAGCTAAACTTTTTATGTCCCAAAACCATAAAGTTGTTTTTGCTGCTGCGGATACTTTCAGAGCCGCAGCAATTGAACAGATGGAAGTGCACGCTAAAAAACTTGGAGTACACCTGATAAAAAGGGAATATGGTGCAGACCCAACCGCGGTTGCATATGACGCAGTGAGTTATTCAAAAGCACATGGAATTGATGTTGTTTTAATAGATACCGCTGGAAGGCAGGATACAAACGTTAATCTAATAAACGAACTAAAAAAAATGAATCGGATAATAAACCCGAATTTTAGGATTTATATTGGAGAAAGTATTGCAGGAAATGCAATTATAGAACAGGTTTCAACGTTTAATCAAGAGATTGGAATTGATGGCGTAATTCTAACAAAACTTGATTGTGATGCTAAGGGTGGATCTGTTTTATCAATCTCAAAAACAACAGGAGTTCCGATAATTTATCTTGGAACTGGACAACAGTATGAGGATTTAGAAAAGTTTGAAGCTGAAAAGATTGCGGATTTGATATTAAGCTGAATTCACCAATTTGAATTGGTGCTCGGAAAAACAAGTATACAAAAAGAAAAATTAAGAATTGGAAACAATTAATAGAATGGAAAACCAGGTCAGAGATTTGAGATTCATCAACTGAATTTCAAAGGCGAAATCAGATAGTAATGCCTTTCTTATAACCGAGAATTTTTTTATTGATTTTTTCACAGTCTTTTTTTAGTTTTAAGTTTTTGGTATTCCACCAGGCAACTCATTTGCATGTTTCAACAAATAATTATGAATTCCAGAACCATATTGCATTGCTTTTTTCTTTCTTGTTCTGGCAAGTTCAGGAAGCCCTAACAGTTTTGCAGCGTCCCTTAGCAAACCTTTTTTTAGTTCTTTTTCAGCCATCCTTGCTTCGAGGGGAATTGAAAAAACAAATTCTGCAAGCTTTCGGTTGTAAAAAGGAAATCTTGCTTCAATGTCAAAAGATCTGCATACTTTGTTAACCCAGGCAATCTCTCTTTTCTGAAGATTTTTGAATTCGTCTTTTAGTATTGCATCAAGATCTTTTCCTTCTCCATGATATGTGTAATAACGATGATACCCGACAAACAGTTCTTCTGCTGCACTTCCAAAAAGCAATACCTCGTTCTTGCAGTTTGATGCGATTTTGTAAACGGGTACAAGCAATTCAACCTTAAGCAAATCTCCTGGAACTAATTCATAGCATGTTTTGTATGTTTCAATAATTTCTTCTTTTTCAAAAATTAATTCTTGCAATGGCAAAGAAAGCTGTTGCGCAACTTTTTCGGCATATTCCAGATCCTGAGAAGTTGCTGTTCCGGCAGTTAGAAGAGAAACTCGCGAATGTTTTTTTGCAAGGTGTGCAATTAGGCTGCTATCTAAGCCACCTGAAAAAGAAACTGAAATTTTGTCCTCTAAACACTCTTCTACCGAGGAGCTTAGAAGTTCTGCAAGTTCTGGAATCATGGTTTTAAACTATTCGGTATAACCTTTAAAATAACCTTTCTTTTAGAAAAAGCATTAGAGAACTTCGTTCTCTGCGTGCTATGAAACCATGTTTCATGCATCCATGAAGCTTTGCTTCATTGGACCCATTTACCTTTGGTAAATAGGGAAACGTTAACGAAAGAAAAGTAGGGCGAAAAGAATAAGAAAAGTTATGTATGGGCTTGTAGCTCAGCTTGGATAGAGCAGCACCGTCCTAGAGCTTTTTGACTTCTGTTTTTCTGATGGCAAAAACCTCGGAAAAAGCCAAATTGCCATAATCAGGACTAAGGTGAAGGTCATGAGTTCAAATCTCATCTAGCCCGTTTTTTATTTTATGCTCTAGCAACAAAACCATGCGCATTAAAAACAACTTTTGGCCTTAACGTAAGACCAAGGTGTTCCGCAACAGCAGAAGCATCGTCTAAATTTTCAACCATATTTGGCTCATCAACAACCAAACGATAACAAGAGCTAACTAATTGTCTTCTTACTGACTCAGCATTAACAGATATCCCTCCTTGATTTTCGGCAGTTATAACTAATAACAGGCCGTCTTCAGCAAGTAACCGTTTAAATGCTTGGCTTAATGGAGCAAAAAGATAATGTTCTTCTCCAGCATTCATGGCTGCCCCTGGATTAAAAATAGTAATAATATCAAAATAAGGGATTCTACTAATTTCTATCAAATGTTCGGCATCATGAGCATCCGATAACCTAAATGGATCTGAGGGGATTGGTGTTTCATGCAGATTTGCAATAACCAATTTAGAAGAGATATCTGCATCAATTCCAAGTATTGTTGTTCTCATTCCTTGCCTAAGACTTTTAAAAAAGTTCAAAAAAGCAGGTAAGTAAAAGAAATCACCACATCCAAAATCCAGCACATTTAATCTTTCTTTTTTGCGTGCAATCTCATCTAGCTTTACCTCTGATCTTAATAAGAAGTGACGAAGTGTCCGTTCAATTTTTCTTTGACTTATAACATTTGCAGTTCTCATTTTAATGCACATTATTTTATTGGAATAGAGTGGTAGAAAGAGTTTAAGTATCTTTTTATTGCTTCCATTTTATAGAGCAACCCATTGAAGGGAACTGTTTCACAACAACCTTTCTGCCATCAAGAAGTTGTTTTATGGCATCTTCCATCTCATGTGTTGTTGATTCAGAAGGGGGTC
>DATDTS010000013.1:0-36657 GCA_035290745.1 Candidatus Bilamarchaeaceae archaeon
CAATTAAATTAATCAAATAGTCCTTTCCATCGAATAGAAATCCAAGTGAGATGTTTGCAGATTTAATTGTAATTCCTCTTGCTTGTTCTTGTTCATCAAAATCTGTCCATCTTTGTGATCCTGCCAGTTCTTTGTTTATCAGTCCTGCTCTTGCGATTAATGAGTCAGTTAAAGTTGTCTTTCCATGATCTACATGCGCAACTATTGCAACGTTCCTAATATTCTCTATATTTTCCATTAGTTTTTGTACTTCTTCAACAACGTATTCTTTTCTAGCCATAGAGTATTCACCTAATAAACATAAATTGATTTATACCTCTAAAAAAAGGTTAGAGATATGTTACAAAGAAAGATATATAAATATACTACTCAGGGAAGCTAAAAATATTAGAGTTAACTAGTCACTTTCAATTTTCCAGTCATAAATAATGATCCAACATCTTTAAGCCAAATCTTGCGTGTCCTTCATTGATGTCAAACAATAAGGCAATATTAATCAGCTCTCTTTCTGACCTTACGTTTTCTTTTTTCTCTTCAAAAGTAGCAAAAGTATAAAAAATTCCAAATTTGTTACATAGTCTAAGAAAATTTCTTATTTTTGTGAGTTCTATTCCTCTTTTTACTCCATAAGATTTTATTATCCTAGACAAATCAATAATAAAACATAGTTGCTTTTTTACACCTATTTCTTTCATTAAACCTTCATCAAAAGAATAATCTTCTAACATTACCAATTGTTTTTTGTTCCAGTTTTTTCTTGCTTCTTCAATATTTCTGCATCTAAGGATTTTATCTTTTACTTTTTCATATTGATAAAAATTTTCTGATTCAAATTTTACAATGTCATACATAAGCTAACAATTATACTAAGAAGATTTTAAACGATTGTTTAATTTGTTATTTATAAATAGAACAATCTCTTATGCCTTTTGATTAACGCAATTGAACTGCGTTCAATGCGCCCATTGAAACTTTTTGGTTTCAATCGGGACTTTTGGCATTAGTTTATAATTAGCCAAAAGTTTACTGGACACGGTATGAAAGCACTATACACAAAGCAATTCATCTTTACTTCTTGCTTAAAGATAGATTTCAACTTTCAAATGCAATACACTACATGGCAAGTACAAGCTTCACATAAAGAGTTAAAGTCCAGTCTTTATGTTTCTGGTGAGTACTTGTTAGAGGGTATAAAACATACCTTTTTCTTACAAAGGCAACCGTATTATCCATTTTCCAAGAAGCAAATGCAACTTGGGAAGATATAAACACAATACTAATTTATAAATGTTTCTCTGGTTTTCTCACAAAAATTAAGAAAGTAAAACTATTTTTGAACGTTAACACTGATCAATTACAACAACAATAAGATTTGAGAAATAAAAAAAGCCATTTGTTTGAAATAAATTTCAAATCTGTCTTTTTTATTGTACTATAAGGTACAATAAAATTTTTGAAATCTTTGATTTCAATTCTTTTTAAAAATAAAAAAAAGCCAGGTGCAGGAGTTTTAGGCGAAACTTTTGGTTAACCACAAGGTTTTGATGAAACTTTTCCCAAAAGTTTCAGAACCTGCCTTCTTCGCTTTCCAGCCGCTTTTAGGAACACGAGGGAACAAAGTTCCCTGTGCCCATGGAACAAAGTTCCATTGGGAAGCGGCACCAAACCGGTTTTCCAAAAAGGGTTTCAAATATCATCGATCTTTCGATCTCATAAAAGCGATAGTAACTCAACCCGTTTTCTTTTGGGATAAAACCTAGACCTTTTCTTTTTCCCAATTGAAACCAGCTGGTTTCAATGGGCGCATGGAACATTGTTCCATCGCGCTAAAAGAAAAGGGCTTGGTCTGCAGGCGAGCACATAGCCGATCTGCCAACCTGGCTTCAGACAGTTGGCAGGCATTGAACCTTTGTTCAATCCAACTGCCAACCTGGCTTAGGATTAGTTTTATAATAAGACAATTAAAAAAACTTACACATATAAAAAAAATAAATCAGATCAACAAGAGTGAAGTTTTTTTGAGAAACTTTATAAATGGTTTCATCCAACTTTTCTCTCTAATTGTTTTACAGTTAGGTTTTTCTTTAGATGTCTTACCTAAAGAAGTTTGATTGAACTTTAACCTTTTAAGAATATTAGGAAAGTTCATTTGGGCCCGTAGCTCAGCTAGAATCTTTTGACTTGGTGTAAACATATGCCAAAAGCTTCACCAAAAGGCATCTGGCACTTCTACTCAGAAGGTTCCTGAAATGGCTAGAGCGTCGGACTTTTACCACCCCTTTTCTTTTAGGAAAAGAAAAGCGGTAGGATATCGGAAAAGAAAACCGTTTTCCTAAATAAAGAAGAGGGTGGATGAAATCCGCAGGTCGAGAGTTCAAATCCCTCCGGGCCCGTTTATATCTTTTGACTTCTTACCTACTGATGCCAAAAGATATCACCAAACCCGAATGAACGAAGTTCATTGGGCCCATTGACCAAAGGTCAATTGGGAGGCATGAGCATATACATTTTGTGTTTGTCCTTTGGCTTCTTACATCGACATAAAAAGAGAGTATACCTGAGTCAGGCTCAGGTTGTCTTATTTCAATCGATCAGAAAATAAATGTGTGTTTCTCAAATACCAAGAGTGGTGCGTAAGCACCATAATTATTATAATTTGAATCAGTGTAACAAGTTTTTCCTTTTTTCTCCATAAGTTTATATATTTTCTCAGCTAAATTAGAATATGAGGCGTACATTCCTTTTACTATTACTTATCTCTCTAGTTTTTTCATGTTCCGGTCAATCAGAATTCCAGCTTCCTGCTTTAATTGGAGAATCAGATGGTGCTTTGATTAACATAGAAACTAGGCTAGTCCCTGGTAAAGGCAATATCTATCTAACAGTAGATCCAACTACAGACAGCTCAACGCAAGATTCCCTACGTGATGCTGTTGAATATGCATTCGTAAAGTCAAACAAGCCAATTACAAATTGTGATGTTCTTGTATCAATTGATAAAAATGATGCAAGCTCTGTAGAAGGGCCAAGCGGTGGTGTTGCATTTGTGGTTTCAACTTATGCAGCACTTAATAATCTAACAATAAGAGATGATACCACAATAACTGGTGCAGTTGATAAATATGGCATAGTTTATCCTGTTGGTGGATTATATGAAAAAACAAGAGGGGCAATCGCTAATCGTCTTTCTTATATAATAACTCCAACTTTGAGTTTTCACGACCGAATCCTTCTTCAGCCACTTTTCTCAAATATTACTGTATTTGAAATTAATCATGTTGATGAGGCAATCAATTTTTTATTTTATAATAAATCACTCCAAGCAGACCATTTTAATTTTACTAATAGGCCTTATCCAAATGTTTCTTCTTATGATCTTAACGTTTCAAAATTCAAGGAAGTTAGCCTCGATATTATTGAATTTGAAAAAACAGTTGTTGATTCATTGTCAAATCAGGGGGATATAGGAAAAGTTAAAAGCTATCTAGAAAATGAGATCTCACGCCAAAATTATTTAATTGAAAAAGGATACTTTTTCACTGCAGCAAATGATGCTTTTCTTAATTATATTGATGCATCAACTTTCCTTAATTTTGATACTAATCCAAATAAAAAGAAGAAAGAAATTGAATCCTGCTTGGACACCATTCCAAAAACAAATAAAAATATCAATAACTTTGAATATGCATTTGGGTCTGATTTGAGGCTCTCATGGGCAAAAAACAAACTTAACACTACCAAGATTGAGGAGTTACAATTAGAAGAGGAAAAATTCTTTACTTTTAATGAATTAATGTATGCTGATGCGTGGTGTCATGTTTCAAATTCCCTTTCTGCCGCATCAAATGATACTGGAGAAGAAATCAATGAATCTGTATTAAAAGAACTGGCTCAACAGAAATTTGAAGAAGCAAAAGCTTTGAATACGTCTAACCAAGATTTCTTAACTCATCTTTCCTCAGCAGAACTTTCATTCAACAATGAATTATATGGTGCAGTTATTTATGATACTACTTATGTTCTTTCTATGAATAAAGCTGACCAAGAGATTATCAGTATGTCTGATGAGGAGTTAGCAGAGGCACTTTCAAATTTTAAAAAGGAGAAAAGGTCTTCTGTTTGGGGAAGAGTATACCATTCACAAGCATTTTATGTTTCTTATGAAGATAATAAAACTGCATATACTTTATTTGTTTATGCTTCTGATCTTGATAAAGTTACTAATGAAATGAAGGATCTTTTTAATAAATATGTAGAAGAAAATGATGAAAAGAAACCAAATATTTGTGCTTCTATTCTAATATTATTGGCTATTGGAGGTTTTTACAGTGGTAAGCTATACTAAAATCTCTTACGTTATTGAGTTAAGCAAAACAAAGGCAGAGCTTGATTTCAAGATTGCCTATTTCAGTCTTTTCTCAAAAATAACTGAAAAAGAGGCAGCTTCTGGTGAATTAGAATCTGTTAATAAAAAACTTGAAGAACTTAATGCATTATTTGAAAAAGAAAAATTATCCATAATTCTGCCAAACCAAAAGAAGATTGATGAATTAGCTAAGCAGATTGCTTCTTACAATTTTGAGCAAATACTAGACGCCATGAGAAAAAAACAAGGAGAACCCTACTCAGTTATATTCGAAAAAGGCCGCCTTACTCTTAACAATTATAACGAGCGCGATACAATCGCTAAGTTAAACATCCTCTTGTCAAGGCTTCCAAAAAAAGACCAGGAGTTGGTTTCAGAAATTGTTCAGAATGGTTTTGTCTCAAAAAAAGTTAAACTGGAGTCTGATATTGACCTTGTTTATCGTTTTCTTGTTCGTCTTGGAATATCAGTTATTATCAAGGAAGGCTCATTAGTTCCTGGATCGGGTGAATTAAACGAAATTCCTGTAACCTTTTATTCAAGAAGGATCTGGCTTCCAAAAAAATTAGCTGAAAAAGTAGTTGAGGTTAATAATAAACTACAGGAGCTTTCAGCTCAATTACATGTTAAATCTGCAATAAACGCTCTTGATTCAGAAATACAAGAGAAATATCTTGAAGCTCTTAGAGAGCAGGATTCACTTTTGGAATATTACAAATCAGAAGAAAAACTTTTCGTGGAATAGTATTTTTGTTTACAATTCTTTTTGCATATATGGCCCAACTAGTTTATACCCTCTTTTTCTATAATATTCTCTTACTCCAACACCACTTATTATTATCATTTTTTTCTTTTTGAATTCTTTTTTTGCAATTTTCTCAGCTTCTTTTAATAATTTGGTTCCTATTCCAATATGTTGTATTGTGCCTTCTTCGCTTATGCCTACTTCACTTCCATAGACATGCAGTTCTCTAATTAATGCCGTTTCATTGTCTATCTCTTTTCTATAACTTCTATTCGGTATTCTCAATCTAATAAACCCAGCAAGTGCATTATTTTTTTCGTACGATATAAAAAGCTCCTCACCATCACTTGCTTCATATTTCTCTCTTTTCAGTTCTAATTCTTTTAACTTTGTTTCTTCATTTCTAAGTCCCATTTCTCTTGCTCTTATCTCTCTCATCTCTATTCCTTTACTTTTTATTTTTTGCTCAACCATTTCTCTTAAATTACTTTTTTTTACTCCTTCTTTTATGTACGTTGCTGGTATGTCCCTTTGTATCCTCATTACGCGTGTATATTTTGGTATATACCTATAAAATTCCGAAATAACCTCAGCAGCCTCTTCAGAGTTATATGGCTTATACTTTCCGGTTTTTACCATATTAGCTAGTACTGTCCCTTCAATAACAAGTGTTGGGTAAATCTTTAACATATCTGGCCTAAACCTTTGATCTTCAAATATCTTTTTGATCATGTCTATATCCTTTTTCTTATTTGAGCTCGGGAGTCCTGGCATGAGATGGTAGCATACCTTGAATCCGCAATTCTTTAGCTTCTCAGTTGAGTCTACAACCTCCTTTACCCCATGCCCTCTGTTTATTTTTTTGTATACTACATCATCAGGGTTTTGAACACCAAGCTCTACTCTTGTGACACCATATTCCAGCATCTGATCGATATATTCTACACAACAATCAGGCCTTGTTTCTATCGTTAGCCCAACCATTCTATGTTTTTCTTTTTCATTAATTTTTTTTGCTTCTAAAATGTCCTTACTTTTCTTATTATTAAGAGCATCGTATATTCCGTTAACAAATGCATTTTTGTAATCATTTTTCATATCTAGAAATGTTCCGCCCATAATAATAACTTCGCATTTTTCTGTTTTATGCCCGCCCATGCTAAATTGGGATAATCGTGTTTTCACTTGTTTAACTGGGTCAAAACCATTATCTCTTGCTCTTCTAGCTGCTGGCTCATAACCTGTATAACTTTTTGCGGCTTTACCAGTAAAAGGACAATATATGCAAGCCCACTTACAAGAATCCTCGGGTTGGATCATAACTGCTATTGGGGTGACTCCTGAACCAGTTCTCATTGGTTTTTTTAAAAGTAGTTCTCTGATCTTATCAGTTAGTTTTTCTTTTGGAAAATTTTCAAGTATTTTTGTATTTTTAATTATATCATTTGATGAAAATTTTCTAGCTGCTTCTACTTTTAATCTTTTGAGGTTTTCTTCTCCCATTAGTAGTTTATCTATAATATATTGTGTTACTTTGTCTTCCATGAAAAACACTTAGAAAAGATTTGATATAAATCCACTAATTGAGTATATAAGTCCTTCAAATAGAGAAAAGATAATAAGGCCATTATTTGTTGATTTATAATCTGCAATAAGATCTGATTTAAATCTTACATTAACTATCCTCTCATCATTTATTATGTCGCTAGCAAGAGATTGTACTTTTATTTTTATTATATACTTTTCTTCCTCTTCTTCTTGTATTGTATAGACTACTGTTTCTGTTGAATTTGCTGCAACATAAATCTCTTTATTGTAATCCCATCTTTCGCTTCCTTCCGTCCAGATTCTAAAAACGTCTCCTGTTGTTCCTTTATTATGTATTGTTATTGATGTATTTGCTTGTTCCTTTGGTCTAACTGTTTGTTCCATTGGGCTTACTGTTAAATCCATTACATCATATACTATTCTTACTTTTGTGATTAATGTAACATTATCAAGCATTTCCCCATAGTTTTCATCAATTACTGTGATATTTGAATAATAGTCTCCTTCCTTTGCATCTTTTGCGGCGGTTATCCTTACCTGAAGTGGGTAACCAAGTAATTTTGAATCTTCATGTTTCCATCCTGGTGTAATTGAGATAACTTTTGCAAAATCGTATCTTCCCCCTTGACCATATCGGCCTCCAGTTACTACTTCCGGAGCTATGTAAAGGGTTATTGTTTGTCCAGGTCCTATTTCTCCAAGATCGATTGTTTCTCCATTTCTAACTTCCTTTTCAGTTGGGGATAATAAAAAGATTGAGAATGTGATACTGACGATTAGCAGGAACATAATACTTTTTTTCATGTTTTACTTATGCTATATAACCTTATAAAATCTATTTGTTCCCTAAAACGCGGAGGGAGACATACTCCTCCAAGAAGAAAAACCTTCTTAGAGAAAAGCCTCAACGTCCTTCTCTTTTTTCAGCTTCTCTTTTTCATATTCAATTGCCTGTTCATGCAAAGGTTTTCCCCTTTCTCTTTTTGTTGATTTTCTTTTTCTAACACTTACAAATAAAGGATAATTAACTGCTTCTCCAACAATTATCGCTTCCCCAACTCTTAAAGCAGTGATGCTCTTTGATACTCTTGAATCTATTCCTTCAGAACTCATTTCAATATGCTTAAGGTCATTTGGATTAGTGATTCTTAGTATTATATGAGAATTACACTGTGATAATGCAGTTGTGCTTAAGTTAACTGGCCTTTGAGTTATCAAACAAAGTGAAGCACCAAACTTTCTTCCTTCCCTTGCAATAGATTCAATAATTGCCCTTGAAATAGCTTGGCTTCTTTCCGCCTTTTCTCTTGCAAAATTATGTGCTTCTTCAATTATCAGTACAAATGGAGGAATTTTTCCTTTTTTTCGTAAACTAAACAAAGCTCTTGCAAAATATGAGACAATTATTTGCTTTTTTCTTAAACTTTCAATTGTGCTAAAATCAAAAATCGAGAGTTTTCCAGGTTGTATCTCTTCACTTATTATTGGGTTTTCCTTTTGTTTTGAAAACAATCTGAGTCTTCTTAAATCTCCAAGGCTTCTTATTAGCGGTTTTTTAACATTTTTAACAGTATCTTTTGATGGTTCTGGTTCATCTAGTTTTTCAATAAGCTGTTTCATGTTATAATTTTTTTCTTCTTTCTTAAGCTCTGCCATAGCAGACCTTAAAACATGTTTTTGTGGTTCAGATAAGGTTACCCACTGTTCAATAGACTCAGGGCCCAATCTTTTGAGTGGGATTGCAATTTCCTTCCCCTCAATTATATTTGTTTTTGACCCATATTCCTCATCATGTTTAAATCCTATATACTCCCCATGAATATCAACAAGGACAACTGCAATCCTTCCTTCCTCAGGTTTCCTGTCAAGAAGTTCTTCAATTATTATACTTGTCAGATAACTTTTTCCAGAGCCTGACATTGCAAGTATTGCCAAATGCTTATTCAATAATCTTGTCATATCTACTCTTGCTTCAACATCATGATGTTGAATATTTCCTATCATAATTCCTTTATCACTAAATCCAAGGAATTTTTTTAACAAGTCCTTATTTGCAAGTTCTACTTTTGCTCCTGGGTTTGGTGGCACAGAGGTTCTTAAGAATTTTCCATTATCATAAGTGCCAAGTATTTTTACCTCTCCAATAAGGTGTTCCCAAGAATCTACTGGAAAATTCTCACGTAAGTGTTCATATTCTTTTACGATATCTGGCCTTTCAAAATATCTGTTTGCTCTTGTTACCTCTGCTATGTAGCCAAATACAATCCCTTCTTCATTTTCTGTTTGTATATATTGCCCTTTTTTTGCCTGTTTGTTAACAACAAAAGAAAACTGAGAAGTAGATGGCGAACCTTCTATAGAAATAACTGTTCCTATTTCCATATCTCCATTTTGTGGGATAACATTTTTAGCATTAAGCTAGTTATAATTATTTAATGGAAGTTGAAAAAGCTAGTGATGTTCAGGACAAAATTGAGGAGATTATCAGTATTCTTGAGTTTGACCACATCATAGACGCAAGAATAATCTGCATGCGAAGCCATAACGCCAAAGCAAATGCTTATGCAAGAATATGGAGCTTGCCATCAATCTGGAGAAAAGCACTTGAAATAAGCCCTTTTTACGTTATTGAGGTTTTGTCTCAGCATTATGATCCGCTTGATGAAGTTGAAAAGACAAAAACGTTAATCCATGAACTATTGCACATACCTAAAAAATTTTCAGGAGGTTTGGTTCCTCATAATAATAGAGGGGTATGTATTGATAATAGAGAAGTTGAGAGATTGTATCGCCTATATCTGCAAAAATGCATCAAATAAACTTTTCTTTCGCTAACGTTTCTTTTTCTAAAAGAAAGGTTATTCAAACTGAATCTGATCAATTCTAAAAAATAAAGGTATTTTGTTTTTCTTGTCATATACCGAAATAATTAATTTTTTTCTCATATCCCTTGCCATTCTCAAATCTTTTACTTCAACATCCTGAAGCTTTTTTACAACTCTCATCAAGTATTCAGTTCGATCTTCACCAATCCTAATGCCCTTTTGATAAATTCTAATATATTCTGAGTCTTTGCTAAACCTAACTATGTACTTGTTTTCTCTTAAGTATTTTATTATTTCATATTTTTCTTTTGCAAGCTTATCTTCCTTTGCTCTTTTCCACAAATCTTTTAAGTCCTCTTTTCCATTTTCAAGAATTCTTTTTTCTAATAGATAAATATATTCAAGAATGTGAACTTCTTCTCCAAACCCAAGATTTTCTAAATCCTTTTCTGTTTTCAAAAACATGATATTCACTTATTTGATTACTTATATAAACATGTCTTTGTCATATCATTCATGATCATTTACACTGATGGTGCTTGTTTCGGTAATCCTGGTTCGATGGGAGTCGGCATAGTGATTTATGATTCTAACATGAAACTATTAGCCGAGATTTCAGAATATGTGGGAGAAGGAACAAACAATGTTGCTGAATACACTGCAGTAATAAGGGCTTTGGAAACTGCAAAGATCTATGAACCAGAAAATGTTGAGCTTAGGAGTGACAGTGAACTATTGATTAACCAGCTTAATGGAAAATATAAAATAAAGGATTTGAGGTTAAGATCCTTGAAAAGAAAGATTGATGAATTAACAGAGAATTTGAAAATAAAGTTTGTTCATATTCCAAGAGAACAAAATAAAGAGGCAGATAAGCTAAGTAAGGCCGCAGTTCCAAAGAATTATAACAAAACTGGTGCTAAATACAAACAACAAAAGTTATGACAAGATGTAAAAATATTTGTTTTGTCTATTTATAATATGAAAGTTGACCTATCTTTATCGCCTTTATTTACATTTGATCAGTCTAAACAACTTCCATTTCATAATTGGTTCTATTACAAAGAAGGTTATTCTCCAAAATTGATTGATTACTGTTTGCAATTATCGCAAGTTAAAAAACCACTTAATATCCTGGATCCATTTTGCGGGGTTGGAACAACCCTGTTAAGATCAAAAGAACTTGGCATAAACTCAATTGGTATTGATTCTTCCCCATTAGCGATTTTTGTTTCAAGAGTTAAATGTGATGATTACTCAAAAGAAGACATTGATTATGTCCATAAATTTATTCAGGATCTAAATATTAGTGACTCTAATCTAAGGTGGGAATTTGAACTATTCTCCTCTCGTGCAGCCTTTCCAAAAAGAAATTATAATACTATTTTAAGTTTACGTGAACAAATAGAAAATATTGAGAATCAAAAAGCAGCGCAACTTTTACTTTTAGCATTACTATCAATTCTTCCACAATGCTCTATTATAAAAAAAGATGGTGGGGTTTTAAAGATTGATAAAAAGAAAAGTGCCATTCCTGTCAAAATTGCATTCAAAAGAAAAGTAAATCAAATATTAACAGATCTAGAAAATCCTATTAGCGGACCAATTCCACAAATCAATTTAGGCGATGCAAGAAAATTACCTTTACAAAGTGAATCAGTTGATTTCTCAATCACTTCTCCACCTTACCTAAATAATATAGATTATTCAAAGGTGTATGGACTTGAGCTAAGTTTGTTAAGTTTAGAAAAACAAACAACTGAATTAACCCGTTCAAAAAGTTTACGTTCTTTTATTACACATAATCCAAATGTTAATGAAATACCAGCTGAAGTAGGTGATATTGGAAAACAAATTCCAGTCATTGGAACTTATTTCTACGATATGGAAAATGTAATAAAAGAAGTTTATAGAGTTTTAAAACCAGATGGCGAGTTTTATCTAAATGTTACTAATTCAGTTATTCATCAAACACATATTTTGGTAGATGAAGTACTAGCTGAAATTGCTGAAAGGATTGGTTTTTCTACAGGTATACTTGTTGGTGCTAAGAGAATTGCGGATGTTAAACCAAGAAGAGTAGAGACGAGAGAGTCAATTGTTGTAATGAGGAAGTAGTGGTTACAAATTCGTTAGCCAACGTAAAGAATCTAACAAGCTTTTTTAATACTTCTTATTGAAATCATTTCTAAATTTTTTACGATTAGGAGTTGATTTAAATGGTATTTGAAAACGCAGAAAAGCAACTGGAAAAAGCAAAGAAACATATTAAATTAGCAGAGGAAACTGAAGAGACATTAAAACTTCCAAAAGAAGTCTTCTCATTTTCTATCCCAGTAAGAATGGATAATGGTAAATTGCAAGTTTTTCAAGGTCATCGAGTTAGATACAATGATGCAAGAGGCCCAACAAAAGGTGGAATAAGGTATCATCCTGGTGTAACACTAGATGAAGTAAAAGCATTAGCATTTTGGATGACAATTAAATGCGCAGTTATTAACATCCCATATGGAGGTGGAAAAGGTGGGATAACAGTTGATCCTCATAAATTATCAAAAACAGAATTGGAAAGATTATCAAGAGGTTGGATGAGGGCAGCTTCAAGAATAGTTGGTCCTGATCGTGATATCCCTGCACCTGATGTTTACACAACTCCACAAATTATGGCATGGATGATGGATGAATATTCAACAATTGTTGGCCAATACTCGCCTGCAGTGATAACTGGGAAGCCATTATCAGTAGGTGGTTCTCTTGGAAGAGGTTACTCAACAGCAATGGGTGGGTTTTATTGTGTAAAAGAAGCGATAAAACATGTTTCTGTTGGTAAGACAGTTGCAATTCAAGGATTTGGGAATGCCGGTGCGCACATGACGCGTTTATTAGCTGAAGATGGATTCAAGATTGTTGCAGTTTCAGATTCAAAAGGTGGTGCACATCTAGATTCAGGTTTTGATTTCAATAAATTAGATGAGGTTAAAACAAAAGATGGAAGAGTTGACGCTTATCCTGGGTGTAAAAAACTTTCACAAGAACAACTTCTTGAATTACCAGTTGATATCTTAGTTTTAGCAGCATTGGAAAATCAGGTTACAAAGGATAATGCAAAAAAAATAAAAGCAAAGATGGTTGTTGAATTGGCAAATGGTCCAACAACTCCTGATGCTGACGATATTCTTCATCACGAAGGTAAATTCTTAATTCCTGATGTATTAGCAAACTCTGGTGGAGTCTGTGTTTCTTACTTTGAATGGGTTCAGAATAAGCAGGGATTTTATTGGACTGAAGATGAGGTCAACACAAGATTACAAGAAAAAATGGTGAAGGAATTCAATGCAGTTTTTAACATTCATAAGGAAAAGAAGGTTGATATGAGAACTGCTGCCTATGTTTTGGCCTTAGGAAGGATTGATGAGTCTACAAAGGATAAACAGCTTTATTAAGAAAAACGCGAGGGGGACGGTCCCCCTCTCATATTCTCTACTTCCTGATCTCCCCCTTTCAAGCGTTTTCATTTGTATATTTTCCCATGGCCTACAGTAGAATTATTATACCTATACCAAAACAACTAATTCTCGCTAACTAATTAGTTTTTTTGGATCTAAAATTTGAACTTGTTGACAATTTGGAAATTTTTGATTTTGTTGGTTTGGTATAATTCTCAATAATTTAACATGGATGTCAGAAGGCTATAAACTAAAAAATAAAAAAAAAGAATTAGAGGCTGCGTCCAAATCCTCCCATCATCATAGTTCCAACTAATGCTTGAAAAATCAGCATGTACATCATTACTATTAATATTGTCAATGATGTTGAAACTATTCCATTCGCAACAAGCACAACAACATAATCTGTTTTAAATAATTCTTTGTAGGCTTTTGTTGCAATTGAAATTCCTACTAATGCATAATAAACAAGTACTAGTGCACCAATGAGTACAAAGACAACGCTAAGCAAAGGCACAGATGGTGTAAAGAAGCTTCCTACAAATCCAATTATTGAAAAAAGTAGAAGTCCAAGAGATATCTGTACAGAGCCTAATGAACTTGCTACAAACGAATTGTATACTGAATTTCCTCTATTTCCAGATAACATTTCAAATGGAATTTTGGCAAAAAATGCATAAACCATTGAAAAAATAGTTATTGCAAGTGCACCAATTATAGGTCCCACGAAATCTTTAAATTTTCCAAATACCAGAAGTGCTATAAGAAAAAACAGACCACTAATTATAAAAACAGTTATTGGCCCACCAATTCCTGTAGCTTTTTTTGCTTGTGAAAGCGCTTCTTCTGGATTTTGTATTGACGCTAAAATATCAGCCATTAAATCACCAATTTTAGTTTTGTTTATGCATTTTTAAGCTTTTGTTATAAATAATTCGTTTCTTGTCGTTTGGGAGCTTAAGGGTAAAATTTTATGTGAATCATGGGGAAAGCTTTTTAAATACTGACCTCTATAAATATTGTTCTCTCTAGTTTGTGTATAATTCAACGATAAACGTTGTACAACTAGAGTAACTTATCTCTCTTCCTTCTCGGAAGAAGTATCATAAACTTTTTACTTATGCAATTCAATGTCAAAAGTTTAATCAAAAACACCTGAGTTCATACTTAGGCCTTTTGGTGATATCTTTTGGCGTGAGTTTATGCTAAGACAAAAGATATGATGTGATTATGAAGTAACGGTAAATCTGGAAAGTAAAGGCATATAATTGTGCCAGTGTGGATTATGCTGTTTTACGCCATATAGTGGATGACTAGGCTGAGAAACACAAGGTCGCGCGGTAAGCGGCGAAATTCCCAGGGTAGGCGCACGCAGCCATTGAACCTGGGGTACGACTGAATACACTTTGAATAAAGGTGTGTACAAACTCTCCGAAATGAAGCATCTTAGTAGGAGTTGGAAAAGAAAGCAATGCGATCTGGTTAGTAAAAGCGATTGAAAGCCAGACAGATCAAGCTGAATTCCTTGTAGTAATACAAGGTAGATGTGGCGGGGATAACCTTTTATCGAGCTGAAGTTTGTTGGAAAACAATGCCATAGCGAGTGATAGCCTCGTAGGCGAAGGTGGAAAGGTATGATCCAAGAAGAGTAACGTGTCCTGAATAGGAGACGTGAACATGGGTGTATCAACATCTAAATCTAAATATGATTCTCAGACCGATAGCGAAATAGTAGCGCGAGCGAAAGTTGAAAAGCACTCAGGGATGAGTGTGAAAAGATCCTGAATCTATATGGTTACAGTATGGTAAGGCATTAAAGGGTTTGAAGATCTTGGAAGTGAGTATTAGAAATGATATGAACGACAAGATTTACCAGTGTCTTATCTTACTTCTCGAAGCAAGGACCAGGGAGTTATAGGGCGTGGCGAGACGAAAGTCGAAGCGAAAGCAAAAGCTCGCAAGCAATGAGGGGCAACCTCTTAACTGGGGTTAGTCATTCCTTATAGACCTGAAGCCATAGTGAACTACGCCTGAGCAGGGCGAAGCTGGTTTGACGATCAGTGGAGGCCCGCAACTAATGCTAGTATATCTGCTTAGGTGACTTGGGTGTAGGGGTGATAGGCCTATCGAACGTGGCAATAGCGGGTTCCTTTCAAAATGTATCTCAGTACAGCGTCTCTGGAGAATGATACAAGGGTATAGCACTGATTAGGTGGAACGGTTCCGAAAGGGATCGCCAGCTTCTCAAACTCAGAATCTTGTATCTTCGTAGAAGGAGGCAGTGGAGTTTTACGGAGTAAGTCTGTAAGCTCATACGGGAACGACCGTACGTGTGGTTAAGGACCCTAAATGTTGATTAAGTGTAAATCATTAAAGAATCTCTTCTCGAAAACAACGGGGAGGTGGGCTTAGAAGCAGCCATCCTCTAAACAACGCGTAATAGCGGACCCGTCGAGAGTGCAGGTTCTGAAAATTCACGGGACTAAATCAACTTCCGATACCTCACCAGCGCCAAAAGCGCATTGAATAGGAAGGCGATCGGATTGTACAGAAGTAGGGCGGTAACGTCCTATGGAGCAATCTGATATGAATATCCTGGTGCAAGTAGCAGCATTATCCAGATGAGAATTCTGGACACCGAATGAGCAAGGTTTCCTCAGCCATGTTCGTCAGCTGAGGGTTAGGCGATCCTAAGATCTGAGGTAATTCCAAAAGATCGAACGGGAAGTCGGTTAATATTCCGACCCTATAGTAGTAGGTGCCTTCGGGCGAGCAGTTTTTCTGACGTTTTTAGATAGGTGGAGCATCGCAAGATGTCCGTAGGCGGTAGATTTGTGGAGTCTTATTATGAGGAGAAGCAGATGAAGGCCGAAGGGGTAACTCTATTGATTCTGGGGACCCATGAAAAAGAAAACTGAACGATCTATTATAATCGTACCAAGAACCAGTACAGGAACCTTTTTTGCAAGCAAAAAAGCTTCACCAAAAAATGTTCCACTGATAGGTGCTCTAGCTGAAAAGGCTAAGGTGTGGCAGGATAACCTAGGTAAGGGAACTCGGCAAACTAGCCCTGTAACTTAGGGATAAGGGGTGCCTTGGATTGAGTAAATCCGAGGTCGCAGTAACAAGATGAGAGCGACTGTTTATCAAAAACACAAGTCATCGCAAACCGGAAACGGCTAGTATGATGGCTGACGCCTGCTCACTGCTAGTATCTGAAACCCGGTTTCAAAGCTTTGAACAAAGATTATTCAAAATTTGTTTGCAAGCGAACAACCGGACGAAGGACTGGTAAAGAGCGGGGGTAACTCTGACCCTCTTAAGGTAGCGTAATACCTCGCCGCTTAATTGGCGGCTTGCATGAATGGCGTAACGACTCTCATGCTGTCCCTACTTAGGACCTGGTGAAATCACTGGCCGGTGAAGATGCCGGCAACTTCCAGAGGGAAACGAAGACTCCATGGAGCTTTACTATAGTCTGATGTTGTAATATTGAATTGATTACATAGCGTAATTGGGAGCCGTTATGCTGCAGCTCTCGGGTTGCAGATAGGCGAAAGTGTAACACCAATTAGTTAGTTCGATATTGCTTACTCGAAAGAGAACAGCATTAGGTGGATAGTTTGGCTGGGGCGGTACGCCCTCGAAAAGGAAACAAGGGCGCCCAATGTCAGACTCATTCCGGTCAGAAATCGGAAGTAGAGGGTTAAAGACAAATGTCTGGCTGACTGTGTTTCTAAAAGCGTGTAACGCAGAGAGGAAACTCGGGCTTAACGAACCTTGAATCCCCATTGATGAGGGATCAAGCTGTCAAACAAGCTACCCTGGAGGTAACAGGCTCGTCGTGGGTGAGAGTACACTAAACTTTTTAACTCTTTAAAAAATAAAAAGTTTAATCAAAAAACTCTTGCCATTAATACTACTTAGTAGTATTGCTGTCAAAGTTTTGTATACATCGACCTCACGGTTTGGTACATCGCTGTCGGCTTGGGACATCCTGGTCGTGTAGGAAACTTTTTGACTAACAATTAGTCAAATTGTCTGTAAGCGGCCAAGGGTTGGGTTGTTCATCCATTAAAGTCCCACATGAGCTGGGTTCAATACGTCGCGAGACAGTATGGTAGTATCTCCTGGAAGCGTAGTCCCTTGAGAGTAAGGATCTTTGAGTACGAGAGGAACGGAGATCCGGCGCCACTAGTCGACCAGTTGTCATTTGGCATTGCTGGGCAGCCACGCGCTATGTTGATAAGACCTGAAAGCATCTAAGGTCGAAGCATCTCTTAAGACGAGGGGACAAATTCCGCGGATAGTAGATCCGTTTGATAGAATTCTGGTGTAAGAAGTTAGCGCAAGCGAGCTTTTCAGCCTGGAATTACTAAAGGATTAATCTTAATCCATACGCTTTCCACAAATTTACCGTTATTTCTAATCTCTGAGATAAGGTTTTTTATTTTTTTTATTTTTTTGTTAGTATTTGGAAAATGTTAGTATTTGGAAAATAAGTAATATACACAACTTACCAACATTTATAAATGTTATCAGATACATATACTTGTATGAAAAGACTTACTTTTAATGGTCCTAGGGTTAGGCAACTAACAGATGCAATAACCCATCCAAGAAGAACATGGCATGGTTATTTGTTGTCAGCAGAATTATCTTCACAATCAGGAATTGCAAAAGCACTTTTGCCAAGAAAACTAAAAGAAAAACTGCCTGCACTAAGGGAAGAATACGAAAGAGAGATAGGAAAAGTAAATGGAAGGGATGAAAATCTTTTTTATGCCAGGATGTGGCGAAGATGTGCAGAAGTATTTAGTGAAATTGAACAAATGGCAGGACAAAGTGAAACACCCCCAAATGTTGCAACGAAACTTTGGAATTTGGCAGAAGAAGTTTCTGGTGAAATAAAAAGAACTGGATATTCTAATAATCGAGTACTTTGTGGAACTGTCTCTTGGTTGAGTGAAAGATCAGCTCAAATAAATGGCCTTGACTCAATATCAAAACTTAATTTAGATTGGGTAACACATGAGTTAAAAAGACTTGAAGAAAATGCAAAAATATGCGAAAAAAATGCAGAACTATTTCCAGTTGACATTAAATCAAGAAGTGTGTTCCTAGATGCTTTTGTAAGAATGCCTGCAGTAGCTACAACTGTTATTTTAGCTGGTTCTCATGTTTCGGATTTTCTGAATGCATCAGTTGATCCGGAACTTATGACAAATAAGATTTTAGGTATGGGTGCTTTTGTTCTTTCCACATTTGTTGCTGGATTAGCAACCTTGTTTGCTCTAGACAACATTGAAAGATTTACAAACGGATGGAAAAAACAAAAAGATAGATTTTTTGATTCAGCAAGTAGTTTTGCGTTTTCTTTTGGAGGAGTATTAGTGGCTTTAGGGGTTTCATTGGTAACTAAAGTATCTCTCATTTTTGTACCTGCATTACTTGCAATAACAGTTAAAAGAGAAATTAGCGCATTAAAAAATCTTAGTAGGGCAAATCCTGAAAAAAGAAAAGAAATAGTAAGAAATGAAATGCATGAGTATAAACTTGATTCAATTACAACAAACCTAAAACAATCCTGGGAAGACCTAGATAAGCCAGTTGCTTTACTTACCGTTGCAAACACAGCAATATGGTCTGGTTTGGCAGTTATTTCATTCTCAACATTTGGATTCTGGGCAGTACCATTAGTTGCAATTGGAATTTATGCTTCTGCAAATTCACATAAATAGTTTCGTAATTAAAAATTTATTTCCCCCGATCCAATTCTATTACTGTAAGTTTTTCAAATTTGAATTTATCTTTTATATATTCCAGTGATTTTCTTGGGTCTTTTGGCCCACAAGTAAAAATATCAATTCCCATATAATTATGTTCTGGCCAGGTATGTATCGAAATATGAGATTCAGCAAGCAATACAAATGCAGTAACTCCCTGTGGGTCAAACTTATAAAATTCTTTTTTTAATACTATAAAATTCCCATATTCTGCAGCTTCAACCATTGTTCTCAGTATAAATTCTGGGTCGTTAAGCACCTTCATGTCTGAAGTTTCACCTTCAGCAATGATATGTTTTCCCAGTTTTAATTCTGGTTTGTTTATTTTTTTCTGAGACATACAAACAAGTTTTAAGAAAAGTGCTTTTAAATATTCCTCTATTTTTTGTTTTTGACACTGTATAAATCTACAGTTGGTTTTGTAGTATTGTGATCCAACTAAAAAAGTTGGATCAGCTATCCTCGACCAATAATCGGAAAAACTTATTTGGTCGAGTATAACAACAAAAACTATGGCGCCTACATTGGGCGCCATTTCCGGTTGTCAATTATCCGTGCCGAGTTTTATTTATAAGTGCCAGCGTTTACTAATACCTTTCTCATAACCGAGAGTTTATTATTGTTATTTGTTTTGTTTTTCAAACCGTTTTTTGTGCTAAGTTTTATAAACTCTAGTAATGTAATATTTACACTCTCTTTTTTTAGGTGTACATTATGAAAAATGTAGTATGGTTCGAGGAATTGGGGAAAGGCAGTATCGGCGTTGCAGGTGGCAAAGGGGCAAACCTTGGCGAGATGACTGCAGCAGGGTTTCCTGTACCACCAGGTTTCGTAGTTTCTAGTGGCGCATATTTTAAACATTTAGAATCTAATGAACTAACATCGAAAATCTCTTCTCTTCTTGACGGGTTGGATGTTGAAGATACTGAAAAATTGGATGAAACCTCAGTAAGAGTAAAAGAACTTGTAATGAATGGAAAAATCCCTTCAGATGTTAGGGATTCAATTCTTAATTCATATCAGGAGTTGTGCGACAGATCTGGTCAAGAGATATATGTTGCAGTTAGAAGTTCTGCAACAGCCGAAGACTTGCCTGAAGCTTCTTTTGCAGGCCAACAATCAACTTATTTGAATGTTAAAGGCAAGGAATCAGTTTTAGAATCAGTTAAAAAATGCTGGGCCTCATTGTTTGAATCACGCGCAATTTATTATCGTGTGCAGAATAATTTCGAACACATGAAGGTTGGATTAGCAGCAGTAGTTCAGGCAATGATTCAAAGTGAAAGAAGTGGAGTAATATTTACTGTTGATCCAGTTTATCAAGACCCTAATATCCTTTCAATAGAAGGTGCTTATGGCCTTGGAGAAACCGTTGTAAGTGGCCAAGTAACTCCAGACACATATCGTGTTGATAAAGAAACTTTCAAAATAATTGATGCTAATATTTCCAAACAAACTTGGATGTTGGTTAAAGTCGGTGCTGAGAATAAGCATGTTAACATAAAGGAAGAGGCCCAAACCAATCAGAAATTATCTGATTCTGAGGTTAAAGATCTTGCTCAACTTGCTGTTAGAATTGAGCAACATTATGGAAAACCTCAAGATATAGAATATGCAGTTCAAAAGGGGAACCTATATATTGTTCAATCCAGACCAATTACGACATTAAAAGAGGGTGATTTTATTTCTAGTAAAGAAGCCGTTCAATCTAAAGAAGTTAAGGATGCAACTATTTTGCTAAAAGGATTGGCAGCATCTCCAGGTGTTGGCAGGGGAAAAGTTAAGTTAATCAAATCATCAGCTGAGATAAAGACAATGTCTAAAGGGCAGATATTAGTTACTGATATGACAACACCAGATTTTGTTCCAGCAATGAAAAAAGCAGCTGCAATTATTACCAATACCGGTGGAATGACATCTCACGCCGCAATCGTATCACGTGAATTAGGTGTTCCATGTATTGTTGGTACTCAGAAAGCAACCTCTCTTTTAAGTGATGAACAAGAGATAACCGTTGATGGAACCCATGGTCTTGTTTATGATGGGTTTATTTCATTTTCCGAGTCAAAGGAAGAAAAGCAAACAATTGCAACTGAATCAGTTCCTGTAACTGGAACAAAAATCTATGTGAATCTTGCAAATGTTGACTTAGCTGAGAAAGTTTCTAAACTTCCTTGTGATGGTATTGGTTTGTTGCGTGCAGAATTTACTATCGCTGACATGGGGCAACATCCAAGAAAGATGTATGAAGACGGCAGGAAAGATGAATTTATTAATAAACTTTCAGAAGATTTAAGGAGATTTGCAGCAGCATTTTATCCAAGGCCAGTTGTTTACCGTGCAACTGATTTCAAAACAAATGAATATAAGAATTTAGAAGGCGGTGAACAATACGAACCTCACGAAGAAAATCCAATGATGGGTTATAGAGGTGCAGCACGTTACTTACATGAACCAGAAATATTCAAAATGGAATTGGAGGCTCTTAAAAAGGTCAGAAATCAATATGGCCTAAGAAACCTTTGGCTTATGATACCTTTTGTAAGAAGAACTGGTGAAATGAAAGCAATTAATGAAATGCTTCAAGAAGTTGGGTTATATAGGACAAGAGATTTCCAATTGTGGATAATGGTTGAGGTTCCAAGTACTGTAGTTTTAATTGACCAATTTTGTGAAATGGGTATAGACGGTGTTTCAATCGGAACAAATGATTTAACCCAATTAACTCTCGGAATTGACAGGGATAACGCAACACTTGCAACTGGATTTGATGAAAGAAATGAGGCAGTTTTAAGATCATTAGAGAGAGTTATTAGCGTTTGTAATAAATATAATGTCACAACTTCTCTTTGTGGTCAGGCACCTTCGGTTTATCCAGAGTTTGCTGAGAAATTAGTTGAGTTTGGAATAACCTCAATGTCAGTGAACCCAGATGCTGTTGAAAGAACTAGAAAAATTGTAGCAAGCGTTGAGCAGAAGATCATGTTAAAAAGATTAGCTGAATTGACCGGTAAACATTCAAATTGTAGTTGCAGTAAGAAGGAGGATTAATATGAAAAAGTATGTATTTTTGCAAGACGAACTCGAAGATTTGTCAGATCTTTTTAATGATTTTGGCATTGAAATTGTTGAAACAAGTGAAGGTACACAAGAGCAATATGACGTTCTTTTAAAGAATGAGAAAATAGGGCATATTGATTACAACGAAGCTGAAGGCCAGGAGTATACTGCTCTTATGATTGATGAGACTAAATTACCTAAGAAATGTTTGGAAAAGCTTGAAGATTTTATTGATTAACCTTTTTGACTATTTATAAACTGATATCAAAAAGCGTAACCAAAAAGGTAACAGTGTCGACCAAGTACATTCTATCTGCTTAAATTCTCTATCTCTTCTAATTTATCCAAATCTTCTAGTGCTTTATCTAAATCGTCTTTTAATAGGTCTTCTTCCTCTTTCTCTGTTAATTGCTCAGGTTCTTCCACATTACTTTCGTCATCTGCTTTCTTCTCACTTTGTTCAGCTTCTTTTTGCGGATTAGTCTTATTTAAATTTGTTTGTTTGTCAAGTTCTTGTTTAGTTTCTTTTGGCTCTTGCTGTACACAACCAAGCATTAATATTCCAACTAAAAATAAAATATAAATTAATCTCATTAACTCGCCTCAATCTGTTGTTTAATCTCCTCTTTGAATTTTTCCCATTCATTTTTAAGAGATTTCACAACTTCTTTCTTTTCGCTGATTGTTTTTGCATCATTAAACTCTAATTTCTTTTCATATATAAGTGCAATAAAATCTGCTGTTTCATTTAATCCTAACCCCTTGACTTCCCACAATTCATATACTTTGTAAACAAGATTGTACATCCTAAATTTCACTAGTTTTAGAACATTTTCTTTTAGGTCTTGGAAACATAATTGTTGATTATTTAGGCCTATTTTAGCTTTACACACATCAATATTCTCCTGAAGATCTTCACTAAGTCCAAGTTTTGGTTTTATGCACTCTTCACGTTCAGCATCTGTTTCAAATCCATCCCTGCATGTTTGTTGGACCTTATAGCTTTGAATGCATTCACTTTTTTGTCCTTCATCTTTGATAACTTTGCACTCTTCTGGTACATATCTTACTTCATTAACGTATTCATCTGGTAGGTTAAGCACACATTTAATTCTTTCTTTCATCGTTTCCCCCTGCTCGCAAAAGAATTCCGGTTCATTTCCTTCACATTCTTTCACTTCAATAACTGTTCTTTGTTCAAAGTATTTGTCTTTTTTGCCGTTTATCAAATAGGTACCTTCATCTTTTATTGAAAAATTAACACTACCATCAATATTTGTTTTTCCTGATTTTACAATTATCGTATCTTTGTATGCCTTTATACTAAACTCATTAAGTTTACCATTTGGTTCATCTATGTTCTTTACCATTATTGCGAGCTCTTCTTGTTGACAATTATACCCCACAGTTAGATTAAACCTATATTCGGATGAGCTTCCAGGGCCTCCGCTTCCTCCTCCTGAAGAGCCCCCGTCACCTCCACCCCCTCCGCCAACCGCAAGTACTAGAGGAACAAACATGATGAAAAGCAGAAATTGTTTTTTCATAACTACCATTCTTTAGTTTTATTTATAAATCCAGAGATTTCCGCCAGTCTAGTTGATTACTAGTCGCATTTGGCAATATTTTTTACCACATTTCGGAACATTTATAAAATCCTAGAATCTCAATATTATTATGAAATTCATGGATAAAGACGACCGCTCACCAAAACGAGGTTCACAGTCAGATTCAGGTGTGAGTTTTTTTGATATCAATCAGTTTGAATTAGCGGTGATTAATCATACGCTAAAAAACGAGAAAAACCGAGTTTCATTTAGTTTTGTAAGCTTTGACAAACTGCCAGCAACAACATTAAAAAAACAAAAAAGAAATTTAGAAAACTTATTAAGAAAATTTAACCGTAAGTATGATTCAAAATCTCTTGCTGGTGAATTGGGGAAAATCCTATCAGGTGAGAAATCCTTGCCAATAAGATGTTTTCCTCCTTTATTTGAGGGCAAATGATAGTGATAATTATGAGAATAATACTACGATTTCCAGATCTTCTTGAACCAGGAGTTCAAGTCTCAGGAAATTGCTTGAGAGAAAAAAGTAGGTGCATCCAATGAGAATACTATTGCAATTTCCTGAAGGTCTTAAGAAAGAAGCACTCAAATACCAGGAAAAATATGAAAAAGAAGGGCATGAAGTATTCATATCAAGTACTCCCAGCTATGGTGCATGTGATTTATGTCTAGATGAGGCAAGATGGATAAAAGCAGATAAAATAGTTCACTTTGGCCATAACAAATTTATCAAACATGATATTGATATTGAGGTTGAGTATGTACCTTATTACATTGATGTTAACCTGAAAGAATTTGAAATAACAACCTCTCAACTAAAAGAATACAAAACAATTGCATTAGCAACCACTGTTCAACATCTTCATCAATACGACAAAATGGAACAAATATTAGAAAAAAAAGGACATAAAGTAGTCGCTGATAAAGGGTATTGGGCAACTGAAAAAGGGCAGGTTTTAGGGTGCGATTCTTTAACTGTAAAAAAAGTCTCAAAGCAAGCAGATTGTATAGTTGTGGTTGGAGATGGGATGTTTCATCCGTTAGCAATTGATATTGAGGATAAGCCCGTTTTTGTAATTGCCCCTCAAACCGGTCAATTGAGACAAATTAATGATGATATTGTGAAATTAAAGAAAAAAAGAAAGGCAAACATTCTAGCAGCTGTTGATGCAAAGGTTTTTGGTATTCTTGTTTCAACTAAGGTAGGACAATTCAATAATCAAGTAGCAAGAAGAATAAAAAAAGAACTAGAAAAAAGAGGTAAAAAGGCGCTAATACTTGTGGCAAATGAAATCGAACCTTTGCCATTACAGAACTTTATGTTGTTTGACTGTTATGTCAATACTGCTTGTCCAAGATTGGCTGACGATACTGATGAATTAGGAAAGCCATGTTTAAATTATGATCAACTTTTAGAGGCTTTTAAGGTTTTGGACCAGCTAAACAAGTAAGTCTTAAATAGTTAATTCTCTATTAAAAAACCATGAAACCTGTTTATGAAACAAAATTAGACTTGCCGTTAGTGGCAAGAGGAAAAGTTAGGGATATTTACGAATTTAATAATAATCTATTGTTAGTTTCAACTGATAGGTTAAGTGCATTTGATGTTGTTTTTACTGAGCCGATTCCAAACAAGGGACAGGTATTGAATCAGCTTTCATTATTCTGGTTTGATAAAACAAACCATATTGTAAAAAATCATGTAGTTCATAATTCATATCCAGCTGATTTCCCAGATGATATGAAAAAAAGGTCTATTGTTGGGGTTAAAGCAAAACCAATTATGCTGGAATGTGTTGTGCGTGGCTACCTAACTGGTTCTGGTTTGAGTAGTTATAAAAAAGATAAAACTGTTTGTGGAATCAAATTGCCAGATGGTTTGCATGATGGTTCTAAACTGCCAGAGCCTTTATTTACCCCTTCAACAAAAGCTCCAAAAGGACAGCATGATGAGAATATTACTTTAGAACAGGCGATTGAAATAATTGGGGAGTCAACATTCATTTTTGTAAAGCAGAAATCCTTGGAATTGTATAAATTTGCAAGAGATTATTCCTTGGAAAAAGGGCTGGTTTTAGCAGATACTAAATTTGAATTTGGTAAGATAGGCAACGATATTATCTTAATTGATGAAGCATTAACACCAGATTCATCACGTTATTGGTTAAAAGAAGAATATGATAAAGGAAACTTGGTAAGTTTAGACAAACAATTTGTTCGTGATTATGTTTCTCAATTAGGATGGAACAAATCTCCTCCCGCACCAAAATTACCTAAGGATGTAATCAAAAAAACAACTGAAAGATATTTGCAAACATATATGATGATTACTGGAAAAAATATCTAGCTGTACCTCATTTAGCAATGTTTAAATATTTTGTCTTGTTTACACTAAAGGTTTTATGAAAAAAGGTGGTTATTTGTTTCCATTTGCTAAAATTTTTGGTGGTTTTTTATTAGTTATTTTTGGATTACTTTTTGTTCTTGTGTTGTTCGGAAATGTTTTTGTCATTGTTGATGCTGGTTATGCTGGAGTTATCTATGACCCATTGGCAGGCGGTGTTCAGCAAAACGTTTTAAATGAAGGTTTTTACCTTTTTTTCCCTTGGCAATCTGTTACTCACTATGATGTAAGAACTCAGAGTTATAACATGCATACAGGTGGAGACGACGTCTCATTGTCAGTTCTTACTACAGAAGGCCTTACCGTTACTATTGATTTAAGTGTTATCTATCATATAGAAAAGCAAAAAGCACCTGAGATACATCAAACTGTTGGTATTTACTATGCAGAGGTTTTACTTAAACCAATAGTTAGGTCAACTACAAGAGATCTTGTTGCGCTTTATAGTGCTGAGGATTTATATACTACTGAAAAGAGGGCAGTGCTTCAGTCGAGTTTGACTAAAAGAATAAAGGAAAAACTTCAGGAAAGAGGGATTCAAATAGAAGATGTTCTTATACGCGACATAGAATTGCCTGTTCAGATACAGAATGCAATACAATCAAAAGTAGCTGCTGAACAGGATGCACAAAGGATGGAATTCGTACTTCAAAAAGAAGAAAAAGAGGCAGACAGAAAGGTTATTGAAGCAAATGGTATTACAGAGAGTCAGAGAATAATCGCAGATTCCTTGACTGATTCTTATTTAACATGGTATTGGATACAGAACCTGAAAGAACATGAAAGTGTTATTTATGTTCCAGTAGGAAACAATGGGTTGCCATTGTTTAAAGATATAGATACTACTGATTCACCAGTTGAATAGTTTTTTGATAGGGGGGTTACTATGGTTGATTTGCCAATTAAGAAAATTATTTTATATAAACACGGAGTAGGTTATGTCGAGAGAAGGGGTAAATTAAAAGCAGATAAATTAACTCTCCAATTTAAGCGCGGTAACATGAACGATGTTCTAAAAAGTTTAGTTGTGTTGGACAAAACAGGCAAAGTTACTGGGGTAAGTTATGAATCTCACGAAGAGGCAAGTGAAAAATTGAAGAATGCGCTTGTTGTTCCAGAGGGAAATGCAGTTTTAGGCTTATTAAAATCATTAACTGGGAACAATGTTGTTATTGATAATAACACTAAAATAAAATTTACTGGCCAAGTAGTCGGTATTCAGGAAACCAAAGAAACAACTAATCAACAAGGTCTTGAACTTAATCTAGGCTCTGAAAAAAGGAAAACCTTTGTTTCTTTATTAGATGAAAGTGGAAAAACACATTTTATAGATATTGATGAAATCAAAAGTGTAGAAATAGTTGATGAGAATGTTTTGCGTGATTTGAGATATTTCCTTGAACTAAGTGCAGCAGAAAGAAAGCATGATGTAAAAAGTGTTAGCATTCATCTTTCAGGAAATGCGATGCACGATCTTTCTTTGAGTTGTATTATTGAAATGCCTGTTTGGAGAGCTTCATATCGTTTTGTGCAAGGTGAAAAGACTTCACTATTGCAAGGCTGGGGCATCATGGATAACTCTTTAGAGGAGGATTTGGAAGATGTTGAAGTAAGCCTTGTTGCTGGACAACCTATCTCTTTTGTTTATGATTTTTATTCGCCTCCTTTGACCCATAGACCATTTATTCAGGAACAACCACGGGCAGTAAAAGCTCCAGTTGAATTAGAAGGTGCACTTTCTCCAGTAGTAGCTGAATCATATGACATGGAAGAAGAAGCAGCGTATGCACCTGCTGGAGCATTAAAGGGTAAACAAGTTATGGCTGAAATGTCAAGAGTAGCTAAACCAGTTCCGATTATGCGCCAGGAAGCCGTCGCTGCATTTGGACAATCAACTTCAGTACAAACAAAGGCTCAAGAGTTGGGCGCTTTTTTTAGATATGATATCCTAAATCCTGTCACAATTAAACGTGGAGAAAGTGCAATGTTACCAATTTTACAAGAAACATTAAATCAAAAAGATAATTCTCAGAAAATTCTTGTTTATAATAAGAACACTAATCCAAAGAACCCAATGCTTTCAATAAGGTTCAAGAATAATACAGGATTAACATTAGAAAGAGGTCCATTAACTGTGTATGATCAGGGTATGTATGTTGGTGAGGCAATACTACCATTTACCCCAGAAGGTGGAGAGCAATTTATTGTTTATGCTGTTGAATTGGGAGTTGAAGTAAATGATACAACCTCAACAGAAGATAAATTCAAGAGTTCTTATCTTAGCGGTGCTTATTTCATAAAAATGCATTATCAAAAAACCAAAACAACTTATGTGGTTAATAATAAGACTAAAAAGTCACAAAAAGTAATGCTTGAACATCCAAAATGGTCAGCTTATGAACTAGTTGATACAAAAAAACCTGATGAAGAAACAGACAGTTTTCACAGATGGAATATTGATTTGCCTGCTGGGAAGGCAATTAAATTTGAGGTAACCCAAGCAAGACAAATAAGTTATAGCGAGGATATAAATAACATGTCAGTTGACACTTTAGAATATTATTTTAAGTATGGGCAAATTGATAGAAAGCTTAAAGATCAAATAAGCCAGGTAGTTGAGAGAACTGAAAAGATTCGAAATTTGGAACAAGAAAAAGAGAATTTAGATGATGAAAGAGAAAGATTCTTAGAAGAACAAGAACGGCTTAGAAAGAATATTGCAGCTCTCTCTCAGGGTGGAAGTGAAGGAGAACTAAGAGAAAAATATGTTAACCAACTGGACAAACAAGAAGAAAGAGTTCAAAAAATCAATAACAGGATAACTGAGATTGATGATGTAGTTCTAAAACTACAGAAGTACATAAGTGATTTAATAAAGAGCTTTGGAAAATAAGCTTTTTGTTACGTTTTTCATCCGTTCCCTTTCTCTTTGAATAATCTCGGACCAATCAACCATCCGACTAAAAGAATAACTAGGTTGTTTAAGAATAACACAATTAGAAGGCCTATATAAGAGTTTAAGTTAGGGCATAAGCTTCTCATAGCGTACATTATACATTCTCCATTTGGTTCACAAGGAGGAAGTTTAACTTCTTCACAAGGTTCAATTCCTTCTGGAACTAAAGCTTTGAGTATCGCTGGTGTAAATAAATAAATTACCATCAATAAAAGAGTAATTACTATAGAAATTTTTGCAACTTTTTTTATTATTTTAATCCATTCTTTTTTATAAATTCCCTTAACAATAAGATAAGAGATAACACCTAAAACCAATTCCGTAAGAAAAACTGCTTGTCCAGCACCAATGATTAAACCAGAAGTCAATATTAAAATGATGGTACTAATTGCTAAAATTATAGAAATAAAAAAACTAAAAACCAAATCTTTATGCCCTAAGCCTTTTCTTTCCATACTTGTCAGACCCACCACGTGATTTTCTGCCAGCAGAAGTTAATCCACGGAATGACCTTCCTTTTCTTGTAATTGAGCTTAATCCAGTCGTGTTCATCTCAGGGTCTGCCAAAATAACTTCAAAATAGGTACTTTGCCCATCTTCTCCAACCCAATAAGAGTTGACAACTTCTAAGTTTTTATACCTATAATTTGCTCTTTTCTCAGCTATTGTTTGGTGTGATTGTTGAGGCTGCACGAAAATATAATTATGTTTTGGTTTTCTTCCACCCATTGGTTTTCTTCTAGCTCTGTTTCCTTTTGCAATTCTAACTACTACTAGAACATAACCTTGTTTTGCTTTATAACCAAGTCTTCTTGCTCGTACAAGGTTGGTAGGCCTATCTAGCCTTACCATTGCAGGTCCGTTTCTCCATACATATACTCTTTTTTTGTATGATTCAGACCCTTTTTTGTATCCTTTTTGAAATGTTTCCTGAATATATTTATATGCTCCCATAAGTAATTACCTCTAAAGTTGTTTATTCCAATGATAGAGAGGTTAAAACTGTTGCTACTTTAACCTTTTAAATCTACGCTTTTGGATTGGTACTAAAATAAAAATAGTGGGCTTTTTAAACATTCTCATACGTATATTCATTTGAAAAATTGAATTTTTCAAACATCCCAATTGACCTGCGGTCAATGGGTCGATGAGAACATGGTTCTCCGGACCCCTTGAATTTCGATTCAAGTGGGCATCGAGAACGGAGTTTTCGATTGTTGCACGAATGGATATTCTTCGTACAGATCATTGTTTTTTCAGATGGGGTTTTTTATGAACGATCAGTCAGATTTTATGAAAAAGGTTGAAGGAATCAGATTGGCTGAAAAGGAAGCCGAAGACCTTATTATGTCTGCTAAACAGAAAGCTGAGAAGATACTCCAAGACGCTAAAAATCAAGCTGGTTCATTAAAGCTGAAGAATAACGAAAACATTGTAAAAATGAAAAATGAACTAATTAATACTTCTAAAAATGAGATTGAAAAACAAGTTGCTGAAATGATAAAAAAAGAAACTAGTGCAGTATCAAAGGTAAGAAATGTATGTATTGACAAAAAACAGGCTCAATACTTAGTTGATTGGTTTTTAGATTCAGTTTGATCACCATGTTCTACCCAGTAGAAATGCAAAAGATTAGGATAATTGGAGTAAAAAGCATCGCTCCTGATCTAATCTCAAAACTGCATGAATTGGGGGTCGTTGAAATTACATCTTCAGAAATTGAAGGTGTTGAATCCGGGCGTCCTTTAGAAAATTATTCAGTTGTTTCTGCTCATCTTGTTTTTATTAGGGCCATACGAAGTGTGTTAAATCCTAAAATTAAAACTGATATAAAATTTAGTGTTGATATCAACCAACTTAACTCAAATTTTGATGCACTTGGAAATTTCGTATCAAAATACAACAAGTTCAAAGAGCTTGATTTTTCTAAGATGAAAAATGATCTATTAAAATATTTTAATCTATTATCTGAACTTGCAAAACTCTCCGAATCAGATTCTCAGTTAAGAAAGGATCTCAAAATTTTATCTATTCTTCGTGGTTTTAAAGTTGATTTTTCAAAATTAGAGACTAAACATACAAGTTATTTTGTTGGAGAAATTTCTCAGTCAAACTTAGCCTTGACAAAGAATAATTTAGATAAACAAAAAAAGCCATATAATCTGATGTATTCCTCAGGTGTTGCACTTTTGGTTTGCTCAAATGAATTTGAGGATATTTCTGATTCACTTATTGAATTCAAACCAATAGAAATCCCGAAAGGAATTAATTATCCAAATGAATCTATCACTCGTTTATCATCTGAATTAGAATCAAAAGAAGCAACTATTATTAAGATAAAAGAAGAACTTAACACCATTTCTTCAAAGTATAATAGTGTTTTATCTGGTTTAGAAAAGGAGTTGACAATTGAGGCAGATGAGGCTGAGATTGCATCAAAATTTGGCTTCACTGGATCCTCATTTATTGTTGAGGGATGGATTAAAGCAGAAGATGCTAAAGGTCTTCAATCTAATCTTAAGCAATTTGAAAGGAAAATGTATTTGGAATATGTTAAGCCAACACACCACGATTCTCCTCCTGTTGTGTTAAGCAATCCTGGGATCCAGTCGCCAATCGAGTTTTTGACAAAGAATTACTCCCTTCCAAATGCTCAAGAACTTGATCCAACTTTTTTTCTTTTTATAACTGTTCCGTTATTGTACGGGATGATTGTAGGAGATGTTTTCTATGGGTTGATTTCCATCCTACTTTCTTTATTTTTAATCAAGAAATTTGAATCTAGCTATATAATGTCAAATGTTTCTAGAATTTGGCTTTATGGTGCCATTCCAACTATATTTTTTGGTATTCTTTATGATGAATGGATGGGCATGGGGCATCAAGCATTCTTGAATATTCTTGCTGGTTGGGGTTTATTTTCTGCACTGGTTGAACCATTATACTACCCATGGATTCATAGATTACATGATCTTGGTTTGTTGCTAGGTATCACTGCATTGGTTGGTTTGGTTCATTTAGCAGTAGGTTTTATTTTTGGTTTTATTAATGAATGGGGACACAACAAAAAGCATGCATTTGCAAAGATTGCATGGATTGGTATTGAGATAGGTGGAGCTATATTTGTTACGTCTTCTTTGCTTAATGCACTTCCTATAGAATACGGAACTCCTGGTTTAGTTTTATTGATCATTTCTACAATTGCACTTTTCTTAACAGAAGGGGTTGTTGGTATCCTTGAAATTCCTGGTCTTGCAGGAAATATTTTTTCTTATATGAGAATTGCAGTTATTGGTGTTGTCGGTGTTATTATTGCAGAAGTCATCAATGGGATTTTCTCACCAGTAGCAGCTAATGGGATATTAGTTATTATCCTTCTTCCTTTATTTGTAATCTTACATACAGTTAATGCTTTTATTGCAATGTTTGAAGCATTAATACAAGGTGGAAGGCTTAATTTAGTTGAATTTAAAATGAAATTTTTAAAAGGAGGCGGTAAATTATTTAAGCCGTTTTCTGTATCTGAAAAATGAGGTGAAATTATATGGTAGAAACAGCAGTAGTTGAGAGTATTTCGACAGGAGGGCTTGCAGCACTTGGAGCAGGACTTGCAATTGGTCTTAGTGCATTGGCAGCAGCTTGGTCTCAGTCCTCTATTGGGGCAGCAGCATTAGGTGCAGTTGCTGAAAGACCAGAATTGGAGAAGAATGTACTTATTTACTTAGTACTTCCTGAAATTTTAGCACTTTTGGGTTTTGCTATTGCATTCCTGCTTGTTGGTCAAGTATCAGGTGCACCTGAATAATCATAATATAGCTATGAGGTTTAGGTGATACTGATGGGTGTCGAAAAGCTGTCCACTGCAATATTGGAAGATAGTAAAAAAGAAGCACAGAAGATCACTGCTTCTGCTCAAGAACAGGCAGATCAACTTTTGCATGAGGAAAATGCAAAGTTTGTACTACTCAGAAAAAGTTCTGAAGAGAGTACAAAAGAGCTAATGGATGCTCATACTAATGAGAGACTTGCATGGGCCAGGCTTGAGAGCAAAAGGATAAATGCTGAAGCAAAGGAGGATGCAATTTCAAATTCGTTGGAATCGTTTTTAGAAGAATTAAATAAAAGTAAAAAATCAAAAAAATACAAAGAGTTTGTTATACGTTCTGCTAAGACTGCATATGAACAATTTGGAAAAGATGCAGTTTTCTATATCTGTAGGGGTGAAAAATCTCTTTTACCTAAAGGACTAAATGCTAAAGTTGTTGAATCAGATCTTTCAGGAGGCCTAATAATTGAGAGTAGTGATGCCAAGTTTAGGCTAGATTTTAGCTTTGACTCTCTGTTTGATGTACAAAAGGAGGATCTTAGAAAGATGGTATATCAAATGCTTTTTGAGAAAAAGAGTGATAAAAAATGAGGTTTCCATTTCCAGAAAACAAGGCTTTGAAGTATGGTTATTCAAATGCACGAGTTAGGGGAATGAAAGGATTATTGCTTTCTTCTAACTATCTTGATGAGCTTATCAAAGTCCCTACTATTCCAGAGATGGCTGAATTACTTCAGAGGACACATTATAAGGAGCATATTGCCGCTCTTTCTCTAAAGCATTCTGGTTCTAGCTTAATAGAACTGGCAGCAGGAAGACATTTTGTTGAAGTTGTAAACCGTGTTAGACATTTTACCCCAAAAAGCGATAAACAAATACTGAATGGATTACTCAAGAGATGGGACCTTCTTAACCTGAAAGTTGTTCTTATTGCAATGCGATCAGGCAAGAGTTTCGATGAGATAAAAGATTATTTATTTTCTTTAGGTAGTATGTCAATTGAAGATTTTGGAAAAATCGCAAAGGCTGATGACGAACAACTTCTAAAGGTTATCAAATCTACCCCTATTGGAAAAGAACTTTTTTCATTAAGTATGAAATCATTTAGTAAAAGAATGCTTGAATCTTTTAACGAGAGTATAAAAAAGAAAGACAACTTTGCCCAGGTTCAGATTATACTAGGAATTTATGGGTATCTCTTTGCTGAAAAGGCACTAGAATCAACTAATAAGGATGTTAAAAAAATATTAAAGATACTTAGGAATGAAATAGATGCTAAGAATATTTTAATTATTGAGAGAATAAAAAAGTATAAGAAGACTAAATATGATAACCAGTCCATACCCAAGTATCTAATTTCAGGGGGTGCATCAAAAAGTTTAATTGATGAAATTCTCTTGTCAAAGGATTTGGATACAACTGCAAAGATATTATCAAAAAGATTCAAAGAGTTTACTGTTAAATCTAAGAGCGAACTTAGTCTTGTTGATTTAGAAATAGCATTCGAAAAAGCTCTTGCTTATGAAAAATCCAAAATATTTTTCCAAAGCAATCTTTCGATCGGTGTTATTTTAGGTTTTTTACTCTTAAAAGAGGAAGAAATGAACAATCTTAGAAAAATAGCAATGGCTAAAGAGCTTGGGTTTAGTGAAGCAGATACTAAGGAGATGTTAGTTACATAGGTGTTTTAATGGTAAAATCAAATATTATTGTTATTGGAGATTCGCCTCTTGTAGTAGGGTTTCAATTAGCTGGTTTGCAGCATGGAATTGTGGCAACCGATGATGATTTTGAAAAACATTTAGAAGAAACTTTAGCAAATGAGGAATTTGGTATAATAATAGCAAATAGCAGGTTATTATCAAAAATTGATTGGCGTTTAAAGAAAAAATTGGACGATATCGCATATCCAGTAATTGTTCCTATGCCTGATGTTTCAGGTGGAAGTGCTGATGAAGATGAGATTCGTACTTTAATAAAACGTGCTTTAGGGTTTGATTTAGGAAAAAAAGATTAGGATGTGAGGATGGATGGTAGTTGCAAAAAAAGGCAGTATTTTGAGAATTTCAGGCCCAGTTGCAGAGGCAAATGTTCCTGATGCAAGACTTTACGATGTTGTAAAAGTAGGAGAAGACAAGCTTCTAGGGGAAATAATCAAGATTGTAGGTGATGTTTCGATTATTCAGGTTTATGAGGATACCTCAGGCCTTAAACCAGGAGAAACCGTCGTAACTACTGGTGAACCTCTTTCTGTTGAGCTTGGCCCGGGAATTCTAAAAAATATTTATGACGGAATCCAAAGACCTCTTGCACAAATAGAAAAAGAGTCAAAAGGGGTTTTTATTAAAAGAGGTATTGATGTTCCTCCTTTAGATGACAAGGCCAAATGGGACTTTAAAGCAATTGTGAAAAAAGGAGATAAAATTAAGGTTGGGGATATTCTTGGAACAGTACAAGAAACTGATCTTATTACTCATAAAATTATTTCTCCATATGAAGGAAAAGTCGAGTCTATAAAAAATGGTAAATTTACAATTCGTGAGGTTGTTGGTGAAATTATTCATGAAGGAAAGAAGAAAGAGTTTGGTCTTACCCAGAGATGGTATGTAAGAAAAGCAAGGCCGGTAGTAGAAAAATTTCCGCCAGTTATCCCATTAGTAACTGGCCAAAGAGTTGTTGACACATTTTTTCCAATTGCAAAAGGTGGAACAGCAGCTATTCCTGGACCATTCGGAAGTGGAAAAACCGTAATGCAGCAAAGTCTTGCTAAATATTCTGATACCCAAATTGTTGTCTATATTGGATGCGGAGAACGTGGAAATGAGATGACGGAAGTTCTTACTGAATTCCCACATCTTACAGACCCTAAATCAGGAAAACCTTTGATGGAAAGAACTGTTCTTATTGCTAACACATCAAACATGCCAGTTGCTGCTCGTGAAGCAAGCATTTATACTGGAATTACAATTGCGGAATATTTCAGGGACCAAGGCTATGATGTAGCTTTAATGGCTGACTCAACTTCTAGATGGGCAGAAGCAATGAGAGAAATTGGTGGAAGATTAGAAGAAATGCCTGGAGAAGAAGGTTATCCGGCCTATCTTGCTAGAAGATTGGCAGAATTTTATGAAAGAGCAGGAAGAGTTAGGTGTTTAGGCAGTGATGAGAGATATGGAAGTGTAACTGTTATTGGTGCAGTTTCACCACCAGGTGGGGATATTTCTGAACCTGTTTCTCAAAATACATTACGTGTTACAAAAGTTTTTTTGGCATTGGATGCATCACTTGCATACAAAAGACACTTCCCTTCAATTAATTGGCTTAAAAGTTATTCATTATATACTGATAGCTTAGAGGAATGGTATCCTCAAAACATTTCTTCTGATTTTTCAGCTTTAAGGAATACTTCAATGGCTTTGTTACAAAAGGAGGCAGAACTTCAAGAAATTGTCCAGCTTGTTGGGCCTGATGCTTTACCTGATAAAGAACAGGCAGTTCTTTTGGTTACAAAAATGATTAGAGAGGATTTCTTACAACAAAATGCTTTTTCAGATGTTGATGCTTTTTCGGAGCTAAAAAAACAATATCTAATGCTTAAAACAATTTTGAAATTCCATGATAAATCAATGGAGGCTTTGGATGCAGGTGTTCAGCTAAAGAATATTCTTTGTGTTAATGCAATTGCAAAAATTGGAAGAATGAAGGAGATAACAAATCTTAGTGATTTTGATAAATTGCATTCTGAAGTAGATGCAGAATTTGATAAGTTAATTAGTAGCAGGTGATGTTATGGTTTTAATGAAAGAGTATAGAACAATCTCTCAGATTGCTGGTCCATTGGTATTTGTTAATGATATCAGTGGGGTTAGTTATAACGAGATTGTTGAGGTCATGTTGTCAAATGGTGAAAAAAGAAAAGGGCAAGTTCTTGACGTAAGTAAAAAAACTGCAGTTGTACAAATTTTTGGTTCAACAGCAGGTATCAGCACTGACAAAACAAGTGTCAAATTTTTAGGGGACACTATGAAACTTGGTTTAAGTTCTGAAATGCTAGGTAGGACTTTTAATGGACTTGGAGAACCAAGGGACAAAGGACCAAAAATAATTCCAAAGGAAAAAATTGACAT
>DATDTS010000014.1:0-2933 GCA_035290745.1 Candidatus Bilamarchaeaceae archaeon
TTCTTCATTTCCCCGTATTGCTTTTTGGATATCTCTCCAGAGGCATATCTCTTTTTCAGAATGGTTGAAGGTTCGTCTCCTTCTTTTTTGCCTGATTGATATGTGTTGACAAGCGTCACAATTAACCAGATCAGCAGACCCAAAAACAGCAGCATGAAAACAAATCCAAAACCCATGCCGAACCCCATCATGTTGTATCCTCCCATTCCAAAACTGCCTAATAGAAAAAGCAATGTCGCACCTGCAAGAATCCAAACCCATACGTTTTTGCTTTCCATAAATGTCATTCCTCAATTTACCCAAAGGTGAGTATTTTATCAGACTCTTCAATGATTTTAACTAAATCGTCCATAGAAGAAACTGGGCATAGGCCAATCTCACTTTTACCTCTTTTATATAAACAAGTGCCACACGCCAAAATCTCGCCGCCCTTTTCTTTGAAGACAGCGGTTTCTTTTGATATGTTGAACTTGGAGTTGTTGATTGTATCAATCTCGACACCCTTGCCTAAAAGAAAAACTTTTAATTTATGTTTTTTGCTGATAGCTGCGATCGCTAATCTAAAAGCATTCCAAACAGTTTCCGGATCACTGGTATTTATTATAAAGCCGATTTTCATACAGTTCATCTCTTTTTGGTTTCTTTCAACCTATTCCATATGTGAAGGTAAACTAGGATAATCAATCCGACCAGAAGAACCAGCAGTAGAATATCAAGAATATTCAATCCAAAGAGATTTGGTGAATTCCAGTCCATCATATTCATCATGCCTTCAGAACCCATCATCCCATATCCGATATAAATATTCTCTTTACAATAGAGTCTTCTTGCCATGTTAACATGCACTTGTTTCAAAGAGTCAGAACCTTCTCCGCCCATCATGTTATCCATAATCTCATGGGATTCTCCTGGATGCATCTGTTCCATATAATATTCCCCAATCTCCTCTAACTGATGCTCTGTAATCGCATCACAACTTGCGTTTGAGTCTACAAGTTTTTTTCCTTCCTCAACGGCATCTCCGTTAGCCCAAGCCAATCCAAAAAAGCTAAGCAAAACTAATACTATAAATAATTTATTCACACCTACCACCCCTTCGCTAATTCCTTGTTTTTCTCTAATCGCTCACTCAGAATCTCTCGAATAATATCAAATGCTTTTATTATTTTAGGGGTTGAAAGTTTATAATAGATATTCAAGCCATTTCTCCTTGAGTTTACTATCCCCCTACTTTTCATTATCGAAAGATGCTGCGAGATATTTACTTGAGTTAGTTCTGTCTTTTTTATCAAATCAGATACGCTTAATTCACCACCTCTTAGGAGATTTAAAATTTCCAGCCTGATGGGATTAGAAAACACCTTGCACATTTCTGCATGGAGTTGATATAACTCTTTTTTCATATTATATTAGAATATTCGAATATATTTATAAATATACTGAGTGTCATGAATAGGAGTATGTTAAAAACCCAATCGAGCAAAACCTCATCAGGCATTACCTATCTTTTTATTGTTTTCTGCTTATTTTAATTAACATGAAATGGAGAGTTATTCCTTACTCTGAGCAAAATGCCCATCTAAATATGGCTATTGATGAAGCTGTGATGGAACAGGTTAAAGACGGGGGGATGCCAACAATAAGATTTTATGGGTGGTCACCATCTGCTGTATCGATTGGATGCTTTCAGGATTTAGAAGATGAGATTGATCTTGAAAAATGTCGCGAATTAAAGGTGGATTTTGTTAGAAGACGAACTGGAGGAGGAGCTGTTTATCATGATCTTGACGGAGAGGTAACATATTCAGTGATTGGAAAGGAAGAAAATTTTCCAAAGAATATAATTGAATCGTACAAGTTGATTTGTGGCTGGCTTCAGAAAGGATTAGAAGAATTGGGGCTAAAAACAGACTTTAAACCAATTAATGATATTTGTCTAAACGAGAAGAAGATCTCAGGAAATGCGCAAACAAGAAGACAGAAAGTATTGTTACAACACGGAACTGTCCTGTATGATGTTGATGTAAAAAAGATGTTCTCCCTTCTTAAGGTTCCAAATGAAAAAATACGTGACAAAATGATCCAAGCAGTTGAAGAAAGAGTAACATGCATAAAAAAACATGGAAATTTTTCAAAAGAGGATTGCTATAAAGCTCTTTTTAAAGGTTTTATTGAGGGAAAAAGTTACGAAGTTGGGCAGTTAACAAATGAAGAAAAAGAAAGGGCAGAATTTTTAGCAAGAACTAAATACTCTACTAAGGAATGGAATTTTAAAAGAGAGTGATGGCGTGATCCAAAACCCAATAAAGGCATCACAAAAAGAAGGCAAAAAGATACCTAAAAACATTTGACGAGATTATAAGTTCGGATCTGTTTTAGAACAAAATTAGTTTTTATTTACCGCTTCAATGTCTTCATTTAGTTTTTCAAATTGTTCTTTTATCACAGTTTCTAGATAACTTCCTTTAATTTGAGTGCCAAAACCTTTCGGTGGGTCAAATACAAAAAATCCATTTACTTTTCCCTTCCCCTCTTCAAAAACGATCTCTAGTGAACGTGGTTCTTTTTCTTTTGGGATACCAGTATATTTATAATTACCGAACTCGGATATCCAGATCTCCTTTATAACATCCTCTTTTGCCCAAATTCCAATCTTATTAATTACATCCAAAACTTCCTGATCATAATTATCAAAATCACCAAATGGAAATATAGTAAAACCTATGATATCATAGCCCTTAAAATCAATGTTTTTTTGATCTGTGAGCTTATCAGAAAGAGCACCTTTCCAGAGAACCTTGCCCTTGAAAACTTTTTTAATTTCAGGTAAAATCTGTTGACCCCATGAAGATGACATCTCTGTGCCTAATTTATAATCCGGCTCATTCATTGGAGAAAAAACTTCTGCATTTTCTTCTTCTGCAATTTTTGCT
>DATDTS010000015.1:0-5105 GCA_035290745.1 Candidatus Bilamarchaeaceae archaeon
ATAGAACATAGAGCAGCGATGGAAAAAGCAGAAAAGGCTATTGATTCAGATAAACTTGTTGCAGCACGTGAATATGTTGAAGATAAAGTAGAAGCTGAAAAGAAGAAAGAAGGACTTGGAACTGAAATACAAAAGAAAGAAAAAGAGGTTAAGGAACTTGAAGTAAAGCTGGAACAAGTAGAAGCTGGCATAAAAGAAAATGAAGCCAAGATTGAAAAACTTCAGGCAAAATTAGATGCAGCTAAAACAGATCAAGAAAAAGCTACTCTCCAACAACAAATTACAGACTTAAAAGCAGAAGGTGCTTCAGAAAGAGCCAGCATTCAGAGTGATATATCAGAATTAAGATCAGACATTCGGGATGCAAAACGTGATATAATACAAATTGGGAATGAGATAACTGCACAAGGTCAGGCAGTTGCTAAAGAACACGGTTTTGATCTTAATGCTTTGAATAGTAATGATGCTACACAATATGTTGCTGCTATTACTTCACAATATGAACAAGCAGGCACAGACGTTTCTTTTCAGGTAACTGGCAAAGGAGGAACAACGGCCATTGCTTCCACACAGGCACAAGGTACTGTGAATGAAGCAGAGGTTCTTAAAAATGAGATGGGTCTTATAGCTTTAGTCGATCCTTCGGTTAAAGGAAGTCCTACTGGGGAAGCATTTAAAGAGGCAAATCAACACTTTGACAATTCTCAAAGGCTTCAAGCTAGTGCATTGGCATTCACAATGATCAAGAGCAGCATTGATGATATGAGAGTTGGTTATCTTGAAATCAAGGATGATCCAAAAACTACTCCTGAAAAATTGCAGGAAGTTGAGAGTAAAATGAATTTAGTAGTTGCTGTAGCAAGGGAAATGGAAAATGTTTCTATGCCAGAATCTAGAAATTGTGTTGCAATTCCATCAACACTTCCAGTTGGCACTACAATTGACGATGGAACTAAAGTTGTTTATAGAGATAAAGATGGCAGAACTGTAGAGGGGACATACGGAGATCTTAAACATCTTGCTTCTCAGGGAGACCTTTATGTCTCTGCTGGAACAGAAGTTGGAAAAAAGATTTTTGAGGCATTTAGTGAACCAGTTAAGACGGTTCCAATTCAAGTTCCCCCTGTTGTTGAGCCTGGAGGTGGCGCAGTTCTTTTATCCCAATTCGCTAAAGGTTTCTCTGAGGGCGACGTTACATTGCCTTCATTCTTAACAAGAAACTACGTTGAAGCGCCTCATGGTACTCAAATCGCAGAAGGAACAGTTGTTATAGTAAAAGACCCAGTAACAGGACAAACTTCTCATGGTAAATATATAGAAAGCCAGATGCAAGGAAAACAAATATTTGTTCCTTTGGGTGCAGATACTGGTGAAAGATTTGAGAGGGTGATTTCTGATCCAACTTCTCTGAAACTTGAAACATTCAAAGATCTTGCACAACATTTTAAGATCAACGAAAAAAGTTATTTTCTTTCGCAAGAACTGCCATCTGAACAAAGACAAAAATATCTTGATACAACTGCAAATGAAGGCGTGTCTTTGGTGCTTCAGAAAGAACGTGCAGGTGATCCTTCTTTAGCCCCAGTTACTTCTGCACGTGATCTATACAACACATATGTTTCACAATTGATTGATGAGGGTAAGGTTGGAAAGGATCTTCCTAAACCACCACCTGAACTAAATCCAAACCAAGAATATGTTAAAGTGACTAAAAAAGCATTAGAAGGAGTTGCAGGGGACACTCCAATTGGTGCAATTCCGGTTGTTTATGGGACAAGAAGTGGCACTGAATTAGAATTTCAAAGAGGTTATTATCAAAAAGGTGCGGAAGTTGGATCTGGTGAAAGCATTTACGTTCCTGCAGATTTTGCAAGTAAACATGGAATAAAAACAAAAGAAGAACCAGTGACAGTTAACACATATTCAGTTCCTTTACATGAAAGTGCTGGTACTATGATTCCTGATCCTGATAGTGGAAATGATGTCCCAATAGATTTTCTTAGGAAAAAACTTACTACTGAGCTTTATCAACAAGCTAATAACCTGTTAAGCCATAATCCTGAGAATCCAGAAGAACACTCAGTATGGCATGATATATTTGTTTACTCATCTAAGGAAAACTATTATGATAAAGCTAGGGGAGAATTGGAAAAAACTGGACTTTATACTAAAGATGAGATTAATTCTAAGTTAGACCAGGCTTATAATGAATTTGAATTAATGAAAAGATTAGTAGAACCTTCTAAGTTCCCATCAAATCCTTCTACAACGCAACTTCTTTCTGATGTTAGGGCCTTAAGAGATGCTTCAGCTGAAGGAGTAATAAAAAAAGCTGAAGACAAACTAAAAAGAGTTGTTGAAGAACAAAGGATAAGAGATGAGATGTTGAAGAACAAAGGATAAGAGATGAGATGGGGGTTTATCCAACTTCAAGAAGGCCAGGCAGAAGAGGAAAAAGTGATGATGATTCAACAGTTGCATAAAACAAAATTCTCTATTCTCTACCGTATTTTCTTTCGTTACGTGCTTGAACTTCGTTCAAGCTGCGCCTTGAAACTATTGTTTCAAGTGCGACGTTTCCCTATTTACCAAAGGTAAATGGGTCCAATGAAGCAAAGCTTCATGGATGCATGAAACACGGTTTCATCGCACATAGAGAACTTCGTTCTCTAATGCTTTTCCAAAAAGAAAGGTTATTTTAATGTTTTTCTTTTATTGTATCACTATGGGTTTGTCCGATATCTTTGGTGGATTATTTGGTGTGAAGAAAGGGGGCAGAAAGTTAAAGTGTCCAAACTGTAAGGAAGAAATCTATGCAGATATTAAAGATAAGAACGCACGTTGTGAAAAATGCGGAGTTCATATTTCTAGCATGTTTAGAAAGAAATGTCCTAAATGTTCAACGGCTAATGAGCTAGATGCAAGCCAATGTGTAAAATGTAAACATGGTTTTGCTGAAGAAACAAGGCCAGGAAAAACAGTTTATCGTTGTCCTATATGCCGCTATCAAAGCACATCTTACATGACCAGTTGTCATGCTTGTGGTGCAAAATTTGGGTAATTTAAATTTCAATATGTTAACTCTTAGGTGGAATGATTATGAGTGAAGTGTTTAAGGTTGAACAACCTAAAAAAGAAGTTGAAGCAAAAAACATTGATCCAAAGCAAAAAAAGCGAGTTCTACAACTTTGGGATGAGGACCAAATAGAAGTAAAAAAGCTTATCCTTGAGGATATGGATGAAGTTTTAGTTGTTCTTAAAAAATGTGCTTTTGAAGTTACACAAAAAGAAGTTCTTGGAATTATTGCATTTGACCTTAGTTTTGGTTGTTATGTAAATAGAATGTTAATTGGAGTAGGTCTTGCCTGGCCTGCTTATTATAACTCAGACACTAAAAAAATAGCGGAAGGCGATTCGAACTCAATTTATTTTGAAGATCCTGCAGTTATTCTTGCATATGAAGGCAGAGGGGTTAGGAGAATATTATTAAGAGAAAGAGAAAAACACGGAAAAGAGCGCTCCTTTCAATATGCCCTTTCTTTTGTTTCTGAGGATACTCCTAAGGATGTTTCTTCATATATTAAAGAAGGTGCAAGCCAGCTTGAGAAACTTTACTTATCTGAAGGATACTCTTTTTTTAAGACAAAGGAAGGATTGCTTGCTGTTAAAATATTGTAGATCTTTTATTTCCTTTTTGGTATTACCTTTTTCATTTTCTTCCTTATTTCTTCTATTTCCTCACCAAACATTTGTTCCCCCTGAAACCTAAATTGAGAGAAAAACTCAAGATCTTCGCCAGTAAGTGGAAAATTTGGTTTTTCAGGATCTGGTTCAATCTCTCCATCAACTAAAGCATCTAAAGTACGTGCAAATGCTTCATGCACAAGTTTCTCAATCTTAACAGTTCTATTTGCTATTTCTCTAAGTTTATTATATTGCTCTTCTGTTAAGTTATATTTATCAATAAGTTCTTTTTTTTCTAGATTAATATATACAGCAAGATGTTCCCTGCGCGTTCTTCCAAATTCATATTCTTCTCTTTCTACCCATATCCCCTCTTTACCATTCAAGTCATCGATTGTTTTGATCTTACTAAGGTCCAGTTTTTCTCTTATCTCTTTTGGTAAACTTCCTATAACCCTTTCTAAATCTATCTCTTTTGCATTTCCTGATACTACAATTGTGTTATGATATCCGGGATAACTTTTTCCGTAGGTTATCATATCCAAAACAATCTTTTTTCCTAAAGGGCTAACTTCTCTTGGATCTTCTCCTTTTCCAAAGACCTCTCCCGCTATCTTTTTCCACACCTCTTCATCTTCTAGCCTAATGAATTGTCTAGGCAGATATGTTCTTGCTAATTTAATTGTAATTTCTTTATTTTTTCTCATTTTTTGAATAAAATGCTCTCTAATTTCTTCTTCAGAAACACCAACATCTATTATTCCTTGTTGAATACTACTTAATAATGCGTGTCCAATCTCATGATCTAAAGCATCTAATATGGCCTCTCTTTTCTCTGTTTTTAGCTCTGTTTCAAATCCATTTATTTCATCACATATTGCACGGATTAGTTCATCGGACATGTTTTGTAAAACAACATCATTACCATATCCCAGTGCATTTTCATACTCTTCCTTTAAATCAGGTTTTTTCTCTATTACTCTTTTATATATTTCAGGTGTTGTCCATTCGACTTTGTAGATAGGTATGCATAATTCGTGATCCTTTATATTATACTCACCAGAATCTCTAAGTTTAACTTTTTTTTCCTTTAACTTTATTGATTCTAATAAGCTTCTTACCCAAGGTGCATCACTATATCTTCTGGTAAAATATTCTTCTACTTCTTTTCTAGTTAAAGGTTGTATTTCCACTCCATTCTTAATAGTATCAATCATTTCTTCCCTAGAAACTTCCCGTCTTAATCTTGGACCCATTCCAACACATCATTTTATTTAAAAGAATACCCGAGCAGCTTATAAATCAATTTTGCAGCTAGAAAATCGCTTCTAGTTTCGCCATGAATTGGTGCCAGTTCAACAACATCAAAACCAACAACCTTTTTTTCTTTTCCTACTCTTTTGGTTATTTCAAGTACCTGC
>DATDTS010000016.1:0-15563 GCA_035290745.1 Candidatus Bilamarchaeaceae archaeon
TTTGGTGGACAGTATATATATAAAAAATACTCAATAAAGAGAGAGGAAGTTGCAAAGAGAATCTCATTGGTATTGGCTTCTATTTCTTCAGTTTCTCATATATTTTCACATTATATGGATATAACTACTGATTTTATTTTCTCAATACCTTTTTGGTTTTTTCTTTATTTCAGCATATACTTCCCAATCGCTTTCCTTGGAACTTTTCTTTCAGATTTAATCAAAAAAAAGTGATTTTTAAAATCTAATAAAGAGGTAAAAATATGAATAAAAGATCTTTGATATTAATTGGTGCTTTTTTACTAAGTACTTTTTTGATTATCAGTCAAGATAACTTATATCCAAATCTGTTATTTGAAGTTCTTATATTGATTGTATTTGCTTTTTTATCCTATTGGTTAACAAGCGACCTAAAGATAAAAAGAATTAAGTTTATATTATTGGTTTTTTTACTATCTTTAATATTTTTGAGGGTGTATGGGTTGGTTTGGTTTTTTAACAGTATAATCTCAACCACACCGGAACTTAAAACAGAATCTAGCTGTATAATAACTGACTTGTATAGTAACCCTATTGCAGATGATGGATTGGGGGTTGCATATCAAATACAAAACGTTTGCATTAAATCCAACTTGATCTCTACAATTTTAATTGGAATGCTAATTGGGTCAATGCTAAATAAAATAAAATTGAAGACGGTACAAGAAGGCGTGTAGCGTGTAATTTTTAAGTTTTAAATTAGGAGGCGGGTTTATGGAATGGAAAAAGACGTTTGAAATTTAGTTGGCATACAAAAATTACCTAACATTTAGTTTTATTGCTGGTTTTCCTGGGCGTGCATTCTTTGCTTTAGGATCTTGCTCAGCTTTATCTTCACTTAATATCTCAACACTGCACGAAAACTCCTTTTCAAAAAATTCTTTAGCATCTTCTAGCGCATTCATCTCAACTTTTTGCTCTGGGGGTGGTTGAAGTGAATAAACATTTTTTATGGTTTGTTTTACAACTTCCTGAACTCTTTTTAGGTCCATTTTCTTCTCTTTTGCTGCCTTCATGATGCTATCAAACTTTTTTTCTTTTATCATTATCTCTTGGAGATCCCGTTTCCAATCTGATGCTACATATATTTGTATACTGCTAATTTTTTGTGTTGCCTCTTTTATTGCAAGTTCCTTTATTTTCTCAATATCCTCCCTGACTTGTTTTACTATCTCTTCACTTTGTTCAATCCTATCATCAATTTTATCCTCTTCAGCTTCTGGAAATTTTTGAAAACAGGCAAATCCTTTTTGTCCTAAGGTCCCCCAATATTCCTCTGTATAATATGGCATAAAAGGAGAGACCAAAAGAACCCATTTCTTGAAAAATTCAAATAGATTTGGTTTTTTTACTCTTTTTAGGTACCAGCTTAGATCATGATAAAGCTCATAGAAAACTTCAAGAGCCAGCTCCCTTAAGGATAGTCTTTCATAAAACTCTTTGGCTCTTTTTATTTTTCTGTTTAATCTTGACAATATCCATTTATCCATGTGCTGAAGTTTTTCTTCTTTTTTTGCTGATTCTTTAATTAACTGAGAAAAAAAAGCAAGTCTTGTTTTAGTTCCTTCTGCTACACTTTTATTAAAATCAGTGTCTTGGGTTAGGTCAGCGCCACTCACAATTGAAAATCGTATAACATCTGCACCATACTCTTTGATTGCTTTTCTTAATGGTAAAATGTTTCCCATACTTTTGCTCATTTTTTTTCCATCCATGAGTACAAAACCATTTGTAACTATCTGTTTTGGCCAGTGTTCTTCAGGGAATATACCAACATGATTGAATATGTAGAAAGGAAGGTGGTTTCTTATCAAGTCTCCTGCACTATGCCTTGAATCGCATGGGTACCAGTAGAGCAAACTAGCTCTTAGCTTTTGGCTTTTAGCTCTTAGCTTTTTATCTTTTGGTTCTTTTCCTAAAACAACATAATCAAAAAATTCATTGTTCATCTCTTTTTCACCGATATCTTCAAGCAGGTGTGCAAAGGTATAAAATGCCATATAAATCGTGCTATCAGATAATGCTTCAATCACAAGTTTTTCATCAAAAGGAAATCTAGTTCCAAGACCACGGTTTCTACTGCATGGTTTTTGTTTGAACCAATCAATTGCATATAAGTATTCATTCCTTGTTTTTTCTGGGACTATATTCATTTTTTCTAAGCATTTTTTTGCAAGTTTTTTCCATTTTTCGTTTCCGTAATCAATAAACCACTGGTCCTTTAAAAGTTTCACAACTACCTCAGTACCACAACGGCAATAAACTGGATTATTGTTTATCTCCATAAACATAACAGCATCATAGCTATCCATAAGATCCTTTTTGATTGCATCTTGGCATTTAGGCACACTCATTCCTGAATATTTTCCACAGCTGTTGTTCATTATTCCTTTGCGGTAGACACGTCGGTTAAGTTCTCCTTTTGCTTCTTCTAATTTATCTTTTTGATCTGCTGAAGTAATTCCAAATTCTTTCCCAATTGAATCTCCTAAATCCTTTCCCATGCCTTCGACATCTATTATTGGTATAGGCTTGAGTTCTGCAACTACTTTTTGATCAAGATTGTAATGCTTTATTGTACTAGGAGCTGATTGTATCTTCCTTAATTCATATAAGTCAACTGGATCCTCAAGTGCAGAGTATACCAATCCAGAACCAACTTTAGCATCTATGAATTCTGCTGGAAGTGTATATAATTCATAGTTAACTATTGGACCTTTCGCCCATTTTCCAATCAGTTCTTTTGCACTTATTTCGCCAATGATCTTCGCATCAGGATCGCATTGTTCATATATTTTATTTATGGCTACTTCTCCAACTATCCATTTTTCTTTTTTTACCTGTACGATTTTGTATTTACCATGTGGATCAATCCAAAGGTTTGTTTGTCCTAACAGTGCATCCGGACGGGTAGTGCCAGTCATTAAGATTAAATCCGATTCTTTTAGGTGGAATTTTATCCACATGAAGTCCTTAAGTTCTGGGTCAACATCACCTTTTGTATCATGTCCACCTACAGCTTGATTATCTGAAGGGCACCAAGCAATTGGGTATTCTCCTTGAACTAGGTAACCTAATTCTTTTAATTTGTGAAATTGCCATTGAATAAACCGGTTGAATTTTTTGTCAAAGCTGTAGAATTTTCTTCTCCAATCAATGCTGTAACCCATCTCCTTCATACCTTCTTCAATCTCTTTTGAGAAGTACATGACAAGATCTTCTGGTTTTGTAAGAGTTGCAGCTTTTGCTGGTGGTATGCCATAAATTTCATCAAATACCCTTAGTACTTCTTGATCCTTATCTGCAATTCGTTTTGCCATTGCAATAATAGGGGTTCCTGTAACATGGAATGCCATTGGGAAAAGTACATTATACCCTTTCATTCTTAGGAATCTTGCGTAAATATCAGCAGTTGTATATGTTCTCCCATGCCCAATATGCTGGGGTGAGTTTGGATATGGAAATGCGGCAGTTACATATTTTTTTTCCTTTTTAGTTATCTCTGCGTTATAAATATGCTCGCTGTCCCATTTTTTTCTCCATTTTTGTTCAATTTGTTCATGCATAACGTTCACACAATAGAATTTGGATGATTTTCTGTTAAAATCTTATAATACCTTATATTTTTATACTTATCCAGATTAAATTATATTCATATGATTTTGCCAATGGCCCAGTTTGTAGTAAATGCTATGATGTGGTCAAACATTATGGTTGCTTTGGGATTTGGTGTAATTTTTACATCCCTTTTCTATTTTGTTGGAGGGATCACGCAAAGTCCAAAACTTAATGCAACTGCAAAAGAAGAACTTATTGCAGTTATCTTTAGTGCGCTTATCATTGCTTCATTTGCTATAGTAAACGTTCTTGCAAATCATGTTGCTATTGGAATCATTGCAGATAGTTCAGGAGTATCTGGTGGTCCTGCTTTAACAAGAATACAAAATTGTTATTCTTATGCCAACCCAACTGAAGCCAGTACTGCCAACCCATGCCTTATACAATCTCATTTTGATCTAGCATATGCTTCTCTTGACGTTTTGTGGACCAAATTACTAAACATGTATGGAACCCTTTATTTGTTTGATATATTAATTGGGTTTCTTTCAACCCTTTCATTTCCTATCGGAGGTTCCCCACTTCCATTTCTTGCAATGTTGAACCTATCTTTCCAGCCTTTTGATGGTTTAGTTCTTTTAGTTAATGCGCACACTATTGTAGTTGAAGCGATTGGACAGTTGCTTACAGTCATTTGGGCAAAACAACTTATTTTAATTTTGGCAAGAGATACAATAATCTCAGTTCTTCTTCCTCTTGGCATTTTGATGCGGGCATTTCCTTGGCTTAGAGTTACTGGTTCAAGCATTATTGCAATTTGTTTAGCACTTTATTTTGCATATCCATTTGCATTACTTTTTTCAAATTATCTTATATTCGATGTTTACAAGCCTGTTGATTTCGTCTATTCACCTGATCAGAGCATGATCTCTTTTCTTGAGTTTGATGACACCGAGAAATTAAATGAAAGTACCAAACAACTTAATGAAAGATCTGAGCATGTTGTCGAAGATTTTTCAAGCAATTCAGATTTGGTACGGGATCTTGGTGATTGTGGTGAATTCTCTTTAGGCTCTATTTTATGTAATGCTAGAAATTTTTTCTCTACTGTGTGGTCTGCGTTTAAGAGTTTTGTTACTACTGTCACCCATATTTCACAGTTCCTTTTCGGTTTCGGTGGCGATTTTATTGATGTCTTATTAGGCAGAAACCCAATACATTACGGATCAACAGTGTCAGGTTTGTATAATTTTGTTATGGAAGAAGTAGTTACCCTTTCGCAGTTTATTGTTTTGGTTTTAGTGACTTCAGTTATAGAAATTATAATCACAGTTACAATGTACAGAAACATCGCACTTTTAATAGGCGGTGAAGTAGAAATAATAGGTTTAACTAAGATTGTGTGATATTATGAAAAGACTTGTTTTCTTATTATTTCTTGTTTCACTTGTTTTTGCCCAGAATATAGAACAAGCTATAATCGACACTCTTAGATTTGTTAGGGATATTGCTGATTTAACACTTCCTGTTCTTGCATTGACAATGGTTGTTTTTGCAGCCTTTATTTACATGGCTGGCCGCTGGACTGATACTCAAACCCAAGCGAGATCCAATGTTTGGGCAACTGCTTTCCTAACCTCTGCTGTTCTTGGAATAATTCTTTATCTTGTACTAACGACATTCTTTAGGGATATTTTCCAAGGGCCACAGTCAGCTGTTCTTATTAGGTATGGAAATGTTATCACTAATGTTGCAATTGCATTAACTAGCATAATTGTAATCATCTATGCAATTTCTAAAGTTCTGAACAATCCTGAATGGCAGGCTTATTGGGGTATTGAGCTATCGCAGCTTGTAGCATCTGCACTTATTGTATTCTTTGCTATTGCTTTTTTTTCGGTTATTGATTCTGTTGCGGGTGGATTTACTAAGGAATTTACTGGAAATAGATATGACTCTGCTCCAATTGCGGCAAGCAAATTCTTAGAAAGAATCTTACTCAAAAATATTACTCCAGCTGTTAATGACCTTTTCACTGTTCAGATATGTCTTTCACATCTAAGTACTTTTCAACGAAGAATTGGAGAATATGTTCTCACCTTAACCTATAAACTTTTTCCTGCAGTTGATGCAATTGTTCAGGTTACAAATGTCATAGTGTTTGGTTTTGTCTCAATTCTTGCGAGTGTTTACACTCAAATTGTCATTCTTAAACTGATCAATATTGTTGCAGTTAATTTTATTCTTCCTGCAGGAATAGTACTGCGTTTCATTCCACCAACCCGTGAGGCAGGTGTTTTCCTTATAGCTTTGGCAATTGGTATGCAAGCAGTATTTCCACTTACTTATATGATTAATATTGAAACTCTGAATCTTATAGGATTTAAAGATTATCAGACCTCTCCACAAGTTGCGAACCTTTGCGGTAGGGATTATGCAGTTCTTGGTATTGCTGGAAATATCAGTTCAACAATTCCTGTTGTTGGTCCTTTAGCTACCCGTATATCTGAGCTTATAAAAACCATTTTTACTGAATTTACTATTAACCTGCTTAAGCCTTTGGAATTTACCTCGTATTTGGATAGTGTTGCATATTTATCGTTAGTTGCGTTATTCTTGCCGGCCTTTTCAACAACAATTACGTTTGCATTTATAAATGCGTTTACTAAGTTCGTTAATATGAAGACGTGAAAATATGGGTGTATTGTGTAGTTTACCAACTGGTGGTTCTGTTGCATATGATTCAGCAGTAGAAGGGGCAGCCCATGTTTTAGAGACTTCACCAGATATTCTTGTATGGAGTTCAGCCTTGCCTATTGCTTTTGGTCTTATCATGTTTGGAGTCATAATCACTGCATTAGTTTACATGATAAGCACAATTTTCAATGATGAAAAAATGAAGGCATGGGTCAGGCTGGAACTTTTTGAGACTTTCTATTCAGCTTTAATCCTTAGCCTTGCAGTTTTTGCAGTTGGTATGGCTGACGAGGTTGCACAGTGCATTTCACTAAACATTCCATCTGCAACTATTTTTTGTGCTTCCAATACGCCAATCCAAACTTCGACCACATCAGTTTATAGCGGTATTCCATACTGTCATATGAAAATGGCTATTTTATACACAGATACCCTCTTCAAGGAAACAAATGGTTTTGCTTCTCTTATCTATGGAGATTACATGTTCAAGTCAATGCTTTCAGATCTTGCCATAAATGTTGAATTTGTTTTTGAGTGGGCTGGCTTTTTTACATTCAACCCTTGGAGGGGTTTTTTTACAGTTGGAAACACGCTAAGAAATTTCCTTTTTGAAACATTAGTTAAGTTGATGCTTGTTACTAAATTTCAGGAGATCTTTTTAGTATTTATTGCAAAAGCGCTGTTTCCAGTTTTGTTCATATTCGGTGCAATTCTCAGGACATTTGCATTTACAAGAAAGCTTGGTGGATTGCTAATGGCAATTGCCTTATCACTCTTTTTTATCTATCCGATGTTCTATGTTTTTGGTATGATTATTCTTGATAAAATAAAGCTTGAAGCGTTGGGCCAGTGTGCTGCTCTTAAAGATGCTGGTGATCCATCCGATATTTGTGATGGTGACAAAATATCTATTTTTTCAAACTTTTACTCAAATGGCAAAGTTCCAATACTTGGAAGTTTTTATGAATATAAAAAAGAGGATTATTCAACAAAGGGCAAAAAACTTAGTGATGTCACTTCCCCTTTTAGTGATAAAACTGATGGTTCAGTTGTTTCTGGTCAGCATGGATTTAATTTTGGCCCAACCCTTTGTATGGATGATAATGAATGTTTACAGAAAAAAGAAGATTGCGAAACAATTGATGACTGCAAGTGTAGTGATGAAAGAAATGATGAAGGGTATGGGACATGTATTTATACTGAAGAAAAGGTTGAGAAACTTCAGGAAAAAGGTTCAGAGTGGCTTGGTACTTTATCTAACAATTCATGGACTGACACCTTCTTTGTAAAGAGTTTCTATAAGCCTGGTGGTTATGTGGATATCACTGCAAGAATAGCATTCTTTTCAATGTTTTTTGCATTTTTTGGAATACTTGCTTCAATTGCGGCCATAAGGAACATTTCAATGTTCTTAGGAGGAGATATTGAGATTGCAGGATTAACCCATCTTATATGATGTGATAATATGAAAAACCTAAAACTGTTGTTATTGTTTGTTGCGTTTTTCTCGCTTGTTTATGCAGACCTAAATATAGATGATTCAAGGGCAGACGAATTTAAGGATACTATTGGAGATTCAATGGAATCTATATGGAACCATGCAACTGGAGTTGTAGGAACTCTTTTCGGAAGTCTACAAGGAAGCGAATGTTCTGCAGATCAAGACTGGCTTGATTTTGGAAAATTAACTTGGCTTCTCCCTGCAATTTATGTAGCCACCATTATTATTATTTGGCTTTCCGTCATTTATATGTTCGGACAGCTTTTCCAGCTTCAAAACCTAATCGTATTCGTAAAAGAAGAAATGTTCCATTCTTTTTCAACAATTGTCAGGGTCCTTCTTATATTAGGTACACTCGCAACTGTTGATGCTGCGTGGTATCAATACCAGATTTCAGGTCTTAATCCATCCAACCCAGATCCAGTTTACAGTAATGTTGCATCAAAGCATTATATTGATGCAGCAATGGTTTTCAGCCTTCAAACAATTCGTGAAATGAACACTGTTTTCAGCAATCTTCTTATGTATAATACTGTTATCCATACCCTTTACACTTCCACTTTGTACTTTGGATATACATGGCGTGCAATGTATACATTTAATCTGGGTCCTGCACTAAAGCCAATTATTGATATACTTGGAATGTCAATGAACCTTCTTTCAATTGGGGTTGGAGAGTGGGTTTTGCATCTCTTTACATTATGTTTAATTAAAAAGTGGACTTTCTCCTTGTTCCTTCCACTAGGTATGCTCCTAAGAGCATTTCCACAGACAAGAGCCGGAGGAGAGGCAATATTTGTACTTGGGTTTGCTCTTGCAGTAATCTATCCCTTCATGTTTGTTGTGACTTACGAAGTCCATAAAATTATGAAAGGTTCAATACTTGGAAATGAATGGGACTCTTCTTCTAGAGAATCAATTATGGATAGTTTTGTAGATTCAAGCGGTTTGTTCAAAGTTGGCATAATGCTGGTTTCATTTGTCTTTTTAAGTGCAGGTGCCTTTATGCCAGTTTTTGTAGAAGCAGGGCTGACTCTTGTGTTCGAATTAGTAAAAGCTGCTGTTTACTATATAGTTATCCTTTCATTGTTTATGCCATTTTTGAACATATTTGTTACACTAACAGTTGCAAAAGAATTTGGAAAAGGATTTGGAGGAGTTGACATAAACTATATGGCAGTTGTGAGGTTAATCTGATGAAAAATATTGGCATTATTTTGTTTGTTCTTCTTGTTCTTTCATCAAATGTTAGTGCACTTCATAATGCCGGTCATCATGGTGTTATATACACAAATATCTGTGAGCCAGGCATTGATAATGCTATCACAGAATGGTCTGTATTAGCTGATCCTTCAGATCCTGCTTCAGGAAGTGTTATTATTAACTGGATGCCATTAGCGGGAGCTGCTCTTTTTGTTTCAGTTGTTATACTGGTTTTTTTATACATGTTTGGAGTTTTAACAAGAAATCAGAATGCAGTGACTTTTGTGAAATTTGAATTATATGAATGTTTAGCCACATTTGTTATTCTAATGATTGTTATCTCTTGGGTAACAATGACTTGTTCTCTTAATGTTTCGTCCTTTTTAGTATTCAATCCAGCTGCTACTGCTCCTGTTGATCCTTTTACTGGGCCTATACATTCAGATGTTCCTCAAATGGATATATTCAGTGCAGGAGAAAAATATTTTGAACAGGTTTCAAGCACTATGTCTGGTTGGATGCAAACTAATTATTTATTTGCAATATGGCTTGATGAGGCCGCAAGCATCACTCCTTATACCAGGCCATTGGGTGTTGGCATGGTTGCAGCACCTCTTGCAGGTCTTGCTGCCCCGTTAAAACAGGTTGTTTATAATATTTTTACTGCACTTTCAGTAGCTTATATAATTAACTATGGGCAGTTGCACGTATTTGTTTTCTCAATTGTTGCCTTTATTAAATTTTATTTTCCTATTGGTATATTTCTTCGTGCATTTACCCCTACTAGAAGAATTGGTGGAACTCTTTTAGGAATTGGTCTAGGATTTTTGTTTATACTTCCTTTGCTTACTATTCTTTCATACATTATGTTTGTAGGACAAGGGGCAGTTTTATCTCTTTTTAATAACGCTATTGAGGAGTACATGTTTCGTAATATTAATGTACAAGCATTGATAGGACATATAACAAGCAGTTTCTTTGATGTTGGAGTTGGCACTATATTAGGAGGGTTTATTGCTGGAAAATGGGGTGCACTTCTTGGTTTCATTATTGGTTTTGGGGGTTTGCCAGGTTCAGTTCTTACTGGTGCATTTTTGATTCCATCTGCTACAATAGGAACTGCATTTTTGATTGGATTTATAGTTCCTGTTCTTAACACTTTGGTCCTAGTGCATGCTATAAAAAGCCTTGCCCAGGCTCTTGGAGAAGAGGTTGACATAACTTCATTAACGAGGATGATATGATGCGACTACTTTTTGTTTTTTTTATTGTTTTTGTTGCTTTTTCATCAATTATTTATGCATCTCATGCCCCTAGTCATGTTTGTACAAATACAGACGGTCCAGTTGCAGATGAATGGAGCATAATTGCATTTGGTGCTGCAATTACTGCATTAATATGGGCAATGTTTGCTTATATGATCGGTCGTTCATTCAATATCGAACCAGTAGCACGTGCTGCTAAAATAGAAATGCTATACGTTTTCTCAACTATTCTGATGATAATCCTATTCATTGGATTAATTGATATAATTTCCCCAGGACTATTCGATCTTTCTGTTCAATTACTAAAATCAACTTACTCAACCTCTCCGGAATTTGTGCAGGCACTTTCAGCAAATGGTTTTGATATAAATGATCCTAATTTCCAAATATTTATTCCACAAACAGGCTGTTTAAACAGGCATGTTATTGATGTGGCGAAGATGTATCTTGCACCAGCCAGAGCTTGTGCTGAGAGTGCGCTTGATTCCCTCTCTATAATTAGTGTTCCTGTTGAAGCATTGGCTTCTATTTACGTTGAAATATTCATGAGTGAACACGCATCAGGCTATGGTTTCAAGATTCTTGCAGAGAGAATCACAAATCTTGTAAATTCCTTAGGATTTTACCTTTTTGCTTATTACCTGTTTGTTCATATATTCAATTTTATCAGAGTTTATGGTTTGTTCTTTTTATCAGTTGGAATTGTACTTAGGTCTTTTCCACTTACTCGTGGTGCAGGTGCTTATATTATTGCTTTAAGTATTGGTCTTTACTTCATCTTGCCATTTTCGTATATTCTTTCTGCAAGCATTGCTTCAACCTACACATTTGAGAGGTCATTTTTAGGAGTAGATTTAGGTGCTTCAAATAATTTAGTATGCGGGGTTCCTCAATTGCCTGATGAGTCCCTTGCTTGTCAAGCTACAAATCCGTTTACCATGATAAATATGAAGAATTATGTTGAGGAACATCAGGATGAAATGTGGAGCATTACTGATCTGATTTCCGGGTCTATAATGCCTTCTATCATAGTCAGGGTTTGTCTTCTTCCGCTTGTCGCTCTTACAATTACATTTACTTTTGTTCTTTCTTCAACAAACCTGTTTGGAGGATATATTCCTGAGGTTGGAAGAGGATTGATAAGATTAGTTTGAGAACATGGTTACCTGAATTCGCCAGTTGACTGGCGCTCGGAAAGATAAATGTGCAAAAAGAAGAATTATACTGAAGTCAGAAAACAATTAAGCAAATGGGTAATATCTAAAGATATTCAATATTTAACTTGTATACTGTCGGAAAAATCTAAACGCCCTCTCCAGAGGGCGAAGTTAGGTTGTTATGTTTCAATCCAGAAAACGTTATCTCTCATAAATCTTTGCATTACTTGTAAAGCTACTAACTTGAGATGCTGTTTTTCCATCGAACACTTCAAATTTTATTTTTCTTTTTTCTATCATCTGGACAAGTACAGTACCCTGTACCATATCATTGCTTTCTGTTTTCAAATCTTTTATTAGGGATTTCCTATCCCAAGGATCTCCTTTTGGAGTTATATAATCATAGTTGACAAGCTCATATTTTACTAATCCATTTTCTATCCCAATTTCAGAAGGATCAGGATAATTTTCCTTAACCCCAAACTGTTCTGAATCTTTTCCATTATAATTGCCTATCGAGAAAACAACCCTATCAGGATCTAAATAGTCATATGCTATGGATAAATGCCCTTTCCAGTATGTATATTTTTCAGGTGTTTCTTCATCCAGTTCAGAGTCTTTCAAAAACCAGTTACCAACTAACTTACCATCAATATCATAATCAATTTTTCCACTTATTGGTTCTGCAGTTCTGATACTTTTTTCAATGAGCCTACTTTTGATTTGTTCATTGAAGTAATCATAAATATTAGCAGTGTGGATCTTCCATGATTCTGGTTCGTAATGTTCTGGCACTAATAACCCAGGTAGAACAACATTAGTGTCACTAATACTATAATCTACATTAGTCTTATAATAGCCGATAAGTTCGCCTGCCTCAACCGGGATCTTAACACCTGCGTATCTACTATTTTGTGGTGCATATTTTTTCAGTTTTTCAGATAGAATACCGACGTGAATATAAATACTGGAAATGCTACAAGTATGCTCTATAATAATTCTATAATCCTCTCCTTCAGTTGCTCCAGGCATGTGTTCTATACTTGTTATGTCCCCTGCACCAGGAGAATATATTTCTATATTAAATTCTTCATTGCTGAAATTTTGAAAATAATGATGGTCAGTAGGAGTTACATGTCCTCCTGTCATAATCCCAAGCGGAAGTAAAAGTGTAGTTCTATTAAGATTTACTGGCGCGTAGTCAAATTTAACTTCGCTATTTTCACAACCCGTCATTTTTGCAAATCCGAGTTTCTGGCATAATTCATTCTCGGAATTCTTATCGCAATAATCTTTGCAACGTCCTTTGTTATCATGACAAAAAGTATTGCATTCTGCTTCATCTGAACAAAGATTACCTAGCCACTGCGAGTTTGGTGTTTCCAATTGTTTTTCGTCAACAGATCTTTCATCTGTTGTTTTGTTGTAGGTTTGTTCAGGTTCAATAGTTGTATTAGTTATCTGTTTAGTAGTTTGTTCTATGGTTTTTTTGGGCAATTCATTTGTTTCTTTTTTTTGTATGCATCCGCTACTAAGAAAAATAAAAATAATAAATAAAACAAATAATAATCTTTTCATCTAATCCCCTCTATTCGCATATGTTTATACTCATAATTTTCTTCTACATCTTTTTTCTTTGTTGAGTAATAAAGCTGATCTTTCTCACTTGAGTATAGTTTTTTCTTATAAATCCTCTCAACATAATCCTGTTGCCATTGGACAATACTATTGTGATTTATATTCTTTGCCAAATAAAAAAAGTTAACATCAACTGTTATTTGACCATTAAACTCCCTAACCATCATGTTATTCCACATCTCTTTTGGATATAATTTTATTTCTCCAATATCATAGAAGCCATAGTCAAATACGTCTATGTATCCCTTTGTATTTTTTACACATTTTTTCAGGTGCTTCAACGCAACTTGATTAATTGGGATTTCGAAATCCTCTGGCATTTGTTTCATAAATTCAAAGATTTTTTTGTTGTTTTTTCTAACATATTTTTTGTCTAATTTTTCTGAATAATAAACTTCATACAAATGATTCTCTCTTTTAGCAAACATCTTTGCCGGAAGATCGTCATACAGTTCGTTACTTCTAACATATGTTGCATTTTTCACATTAACAGTGAGTGCATCATTGTTTATTGACACAATATTCGCAAACTTATTTATCTTTTCAGCCTCTTTCAGCATTTTTTCTGATATGTCACATAAGTAATATGTTATCTTTTTCAATATATTACCGTCAATCTCCTTCAACTTTTTTAAAAAAAAGAATGCAAATTTTCCGTTTCCTACCCCAAACTCATAAATACTTATCTCTTCAAGACCTTTTGCAAAATTATAAAACTCAATTGCATTTGCTTCTGATATTAATCGTGAAGATCCAAATGTTTTGAAATCATTATAAATTCCTACGCCTCGCTTTTTGTAATAGTCTTGGTTTTTTCCCTTTTGTAGTACATCTAAAGGAACGTATTCCATAAGTTCTTTTTGAATTAAAAAGATTTAATAAGCTAGTTTTCCAATGTAGTGCATGAGAAAATTCGTTATCGACACTTCTTTGTTTGTTAATCCCGCTTCACGTATCTCTTTTGGCAAGGATCCAAAATCAGCAGTTAAAGGGTTTATAAAAAAAGTAAAGAATAAGAATGCGGAATTTTTTATGCCACCTTCAATTTTTGCTGAGCTTACCAATTTTGTCGGAACCGAAATAGAGAAGTTAGAACTAGTTGTAAAAAAAAGGTCTCCAAATATGTATTCTATGTATCTTCCGGCTGCTATTGTTTACAGTTTTATTGAAGACATAAGAAGAAGGTTGAACAAAGGACTTAGATTAGCTGAGGAATTCGCAGTTGATAACAGTTCTGAAAATGACCCAAAGCTTCAGAAGTTAAGGCAAAAATATAGAGAATCAATGAGAACAGGTTTGGTTGACAGTACTGAAGATTTTGAGTTAATTCTATTGGCAAAAGACCTTGAGGCAACACTTGTTAGTGGGGATGAAGGTGTTTTGAAATTCGCTAGCCAAATTGGCTGTGAGATTCTAAACGCAACTAAATTTGCTGGATTGATAAAAACTCTGAAATAAAAGCTGTTCTGTTTTTGTGAAAATTGTTGTTTGCAGTGGGTTTTTATATTTAACTATCCAATGTTTATATTGAAGTGGTATTATGTCATTAAGGTTAAGACAAACTAGTTCAAGAAATCCTGTTGCTATTGGCCGCGCGTTATCTGCAGCAATGGCATGTTTTGCATTTGCAGCTTGTAAAGGAGAACCACGACATGATGCTGAAAAACCTTCTGGTGATGTTCCATCTGTTGAAACGCCTGTTGGAACTATGGACGGATCGTCATCAAAAGTGACTGCAATTAATAGAGTTATTGCTGATACTATTGCAGGGTTTGTTGGTGCAGAAGTTACGAGAATAGAAGAAGTTGTTAAGCCTGGATCTAAGGTTCCTATTATTTTTGGAGATCAAAATCTGGTTTCTTTTGAGGTAGTTTCTATTGATACAAAAGGAGTAACTCTTAAACAATCTACAGAAGCTGGAATGAGCGAAGTTGTAGATAATATAAGACTAAATTTTGGAGAAACAATGACAATTGGAGAATACGCACTTTCTTTTGCAATTAGCGCAAAGAAGGGAGATAAAGAAGGAGAGGCAGTTTTAAAGGTACAACCTATGCACTTAGTTCCACTTCCATTCCTTGCTCTTGTGTCTAGTACTATTCCATTTGGTTCCGAAAAACCTTCTGCTATTTTTGAGAAAGGAGATACTATTCTAGATATTGAATTTGTTTTTGAATTTGCAGGAAATGCACGGTTTGTCTTAGATGATATAACTGAAGAGGGAGTTGGATTAAGGATAAATATCGAAATTTTTATGAGTGAACACGGATCTAATTCACAATTTGTGAAATTTGGAGAAATATTTGACTTAAATGGTTTAAGGTTACGTTTTGACAAAGGAGAAAAAGCAGGAACTACAAAAGTAACTATCATAGGAATGCCAGAAAATGAACAATAAAAATTTTCCACATCTGTGCTAATCAATTTGTGCTTTCCCACGTATTGCATCAAGTATCTTTTTTGAAGTTTCCTTGTAAATTTTCCTAAACCTTATTCTTTTTCTCT
>DATDTS010000017.1:0-15062 GCA_035290745.1 Candidatus Bilamarchaeaceae archaeon
TGAAAATCAAAACACACACCAACTTTAATTGATTTTAAGTTTTTTAAAAGTGTGTCATAATATCCCTTGCCATACCCCAACCTATTTCCATGCTTATCAAATGCAAGACCTGGGATTACAATAACGTCTGGTTGCTGGTTAGAGTATCTTTTAGTTTTTGGTTCTGGGACACCGAATAATGCGGGTTCTAAGTCACTAAATGAGGTAAATTTAACAAGCTTGATTTCATTTTTTGTGACAGGAACGAGGATTGTTTTTTCTTCAAGAATTTTTTTTATAGCATTTTCGGTTTGAACCTCGTCTGATTTTGATAGATAAAATGCTACAACTTGTGCTTTTTGGAATTGTGAAAGCGACAAAAGTTTTTCCATAATCACGTTACTTTTCTCTCTGATCTCAGAAAAATTAAGATTACTTCTCTTCAAAGAAATCTTAGTACGTAATGCTTTCTTTGAATCCTGTTCCATACAGCTTTTATATAAACAGTTAATCATTTAATCTCAATCCCTATACTTTAGTTTATGTCTTCGATAGAATTTGTTAACAATACAATAAAACTAATTGACCAGACAAAGATTCCGTTCAAAAAGGAATACTTTATTTGTAAAAATACAACGGATGTTGTAAAAGCAATAAAAGAAATGAGAGTTAGAGGTGCTCCTGCAATTGGAATTGTTGGTGCGTATGGAGTAATTCTTGCAAAGAATGATGATGAGATAGAATTGATAAAAAATGCACGCCCAACTGCAATTGATCTTAAACATGCAGTTAATTTTGTTGTTAAATATAGAAATAGATTAGAAGGGGCAAAACTTTGGCAAAGGAGAATAGAAGACAAATGCAAAAGAATATCAGTTAACGGATCGAGATTGATAAAAGATGGCATCGATGTGCTTACGCATTGCAATACTGGGCCATTGGCCACAGGTTCTTATGGTACCGCACTTGGGGCGATAATTGAAGCGTCCAAAACAAAAAAAATATTTGTTTACGTTGATGAAACAAGACCAAGAGTACAGGGAGCGATTACCAGTTGGGAACTGAACCAAGAAAAGATAGAACATTGTGTAGTCGTAGACAGTGCATCTGGATATCTAATGAAAAGAAAAAAGGTTAATATAGTTTTAGCTGGAGCAGACAGAATAACGGCAAATGGTGATGTTGCAAATAAGATAGGTACGTATAATCTTGCTGTTCTTGCAAAAGAAAACAATGTTCCTTTTTATGTTCTTGCACCGTTATCAACATTTGATTTTAACATAAAAAGTGGTGAAGATATCACAATTGAAGAAAGAGATAAAAAAGAGGTTTTAGAGATTTACGGCAATCAGATTTACCCAGAAAAAACAGAAGCGTTCAATCCTGCTTTTGATATAACACCAGCTAAATATGTTACGGGATATGTAACTGAATTTGGGATACACACAAGTATTGAAGAAATAAAAAAAATAGAGCAGTATGAAGGGATAAAATTTGAGGTTGTGAATCAAGAGGAATTGTCACCAAATGAGGATGTTGAGAAGATTATTAACATAAGTAAAAAGCTTTCAAAATATTTTAAGCCACAGGAAAACGAAGGTAATTTAAGTATAAAATCAAATCTTGGTTTTTTAATAAAAAGAACAGGCACGAGATTAGTAGACATGGCAAGAAAAGATGTGGTTCTAGTAACAAAGATAGATGATGGAAAGGTGTTTGCAAATGGAACACCTTCGTCTGAATCACAATTACATAACGAAGTGTATAAAACAAGGATGGATATATCAATTGTATTGCACTTTCATGATGATAACCTGTTAAAATCCAACAAATTTGAGGAAACCGGTCCTTTTGAATATGGTACGGTTGAATCTGCAATGGCTGCTGCAGATAAATTGAAAAAAGTGGATTTTATAAAAATTAGGGAACATGGATTTATTCTGGTTGCTAAAAGTGAAAAAGAACTATTTGAAAAATTGAAAGAGATGTATAGATAATGGGCATACAAGAAAAAATAAAAGAAATAGAAGACGAGATGGCAAGAACTCAGAAAAATAAGGCAACAGAAAGACATCTTGGGATACTGAAAGCTAAGATAGCTCAACTAAGAGCAAAATTAATTAGTGGTGGTAGTGGTAAAGGAGGGGGAACTGGTTTTGGAGTCAGGAAATCAGGAGATGCTACAGTTACTCTGATTGGATTCCCGAGTGTAGGAAAAAGTACCATACTCATAAAAATAACAAATGCACAAAGTGAAGTTGCTGCATATGAATTTACAACACTTACATGTATTCCGGGGATTATGGAATTTAAAGGTGCAAAAATCCAGGTTCTTGACTTGCCTGGAATTATAGAAGGTGCAAAGGAAGGCAGAGGCCGCGGACGCGAGATTATTGGAGTTGCAAGGGGTGCGGACTTAGTATTAATGATAATAGATGCAGCTAAACCTAAACAAATAGAAAGTATATCACATGAATTAGAAGGTTTTGGGATAAGACTAAATAAAAAACCACCAAATGTTTTTGTATCAAAAACAGAAAAAAACGGAATTATGATTCAATCAACTGTAAAATTGACTCAGATCTCAAGAGAGGAAATCATTTCGGTGCTAAATGAATATGATATTTATAACGGAGACGTTGTTTTTAGAGATGATTGTGGGGTTGATGAACTAATAGATGTTCTTGTTGGGAATAGGGTTTACATACCAACAATATATGTAATCAACAAAATTGATTTGGTTGATAAAAAACAATTGGAGAAGTTCCCAAAGGAAAGCATCTTTATATCAGCAAATAATGAATATAATCTAGGAATGCTAAAGGAGCAGATTTATGAGAAATTAAGATTAATAAGTGTTTACACAAAAAGAAAAGGCGAGGAACTAGATGAAGAGCCTCTTGTAGTAAGAACCGGAACAAATGTTTCGGAGGTTTGTGGTTTGCTCCATAGAGAACTAAGAAGGAACTTCAGGTATGCATTGGTTTGGGGTAAAAGTGCAAAACACCCAGGCCAAAAAGTTGGATTGAATCATGTTCTTCAAGATGGAGATGTAATTCAAATAATAAAAAGGTAGGGCTATGGAAGAAGTAGGAAAAATATTGAACCTAATTCAAAGTAAATTGCCAAATCCGTATGCCACAACCATAATTGCCTTGATACTTATTGCGATTGTAAATGGAGAGGGCTTTGGTTATGATAAAGTCTTATTATCTGGTATTATTGCTGTTATAATTGCAGTCGGAATTGAAGCTATTGTAATTTATATGAAAACAAAAAAAATAGTCTTATCACAATCAGCAGCAATATCCGGACTCATCATAACTAACATATTTCTTCCAGGTGAGTATTTGCTTGTAGGGGCAACTTCAGCAGTTACAATAGTTTTGAAAACATTGATTATATGGAAAAACAGGCCGCTTTTCAATCCTGCTGCTCTAGGCCTTTTCATTATGTTCTTAATTTATCCAGCTAATGAGGCGTGGTGGGGTGACTCAAATGCTTTGGCAATATTGATTGTTGGCCTAATAGTTTCTTGGAGGATTAGAAAATTACAATTTTCAATTCCATACTTGATAACTTATATAGTTCTGAGATATCTGCAAATAGGACAACCTGCGCTTGAGTTTTTCCCATTCTTTGCAGCATTTATAATGTTTACAGAACCAAAAACCACTCCTGTTAAAGATAGCATAATTGGTGCAGTGATAGGGGCTGTTGCAGTTAATTTGTTCCTGTTCGTGAATATGAATTTCCAAATTGGTATACCGTCTGCTGCATTACTTGGCATTCTTGTAGTTAATGTTACACGAATTTTGTTAAAATAGATTAAAGCTGATGCAAGAACACAAATATTATATTTATATAGCGTCAATTCAATATTATGTCAAAAGTACTAGTTACGGGTGGAGCTGGATTCATAGGCAGCCATATAGTTGAAGAACTGGTTTCACGAAACTATAAGGTGGTTGTACTAGACGATTTTTCAACTGGCCAGAAAAGTAACCTGGAAAATGTGAAAGATAGAATAAAAATAATTACTGGATCAATAACAAAAAAAGAAGTTGTTGACAAGGCAATGAAAGGGATTGAATATGTTTTTCATCATGCAGCTTTTGTTTCAGTGCCTGAATCAATAAAAAAACCAAAAACAACATGGGATATAAATATAAGAGGAACCAAATTGTTGTTAAATGCAGCAGTAAAAAACAAGGTAAAAAGATTTGTTTTCGCATCTTCAGCAGCAGTTTATGGTAACAATCCAAAACTCCCAAAAAAAGAGACTATGAAACTGGAGCCAATATCACCGTATGCACAGTCTAAAAGAATGGGCGAGATAATGTGCGAACAATATAGAGAAAAAGAGGGGCTTTCAACAATTTGCTTACGCTATTTCAATGTATTTGGACCTCGACAAAATCCATATTCAGAATATTCAGGTGTTATATCAAAATTCATTGGTTCGTTTGCTATGAACCAGCAGCCAACAATATTTGGGGATGGCGAACAAACGAGAGATTTTATATTTATAAATGATGTTGTTCAGGCAAATATGCTTGCAATGGACAAAAAAGTTGGTGGAAGCTTTAATATTGCAACTGGAGAATCAACAACAATTAACAAATTGCTTGAAACAATAAATAAAGCAATGAACAAAAATATTGCACCAAGGTATCATAATCAAAGAGAAGGCGATATTAAATTTTCATATGCTGATATTCAAAAAGCAAAGAAATATTTATCATTTAAACCAGAATATAGCTTTGAAGAAGGAATTAAAGAAACCATAGGTTGGTATGTTCAAAAATAATGAGAGGATAGAATGTCTAAGTATTTTGGCACTAATGGAATACGTGGCAATATTGAGGTTCTCACGCCAGAATTAGCATATAAAACAGCATATGCAACTGGTCTTTATTTCAAAAGTGGAAAGATTTTGATTGCAATGGATGCAAGAAATACTGGTCCATTGCTAAAAGAACAAGTGATTCGAGGTCTTGAAAGTGCTAGTTGTAAAATTATAGATCTTGGGATGATTTCAACACCAACTGCTGAATTTATGATAAAAAAACTTAGAGCAGATGGACTTATTGTAATAACTGCATCCCATAACCCCCCTCAGGATAATGGATTGAAGATAACAGATGGTAATGAGGTTTCAATATCAAAAGAAAGGGGAGAAGAGATTGAAAGAATGATTGATAACCTTCCAAAGATACAGATCAAACGCGGATCGTTATCCTATTATGAGAATGCGGTTAATGACCATATTAACGCAATCTTAAATCATATCAATAAAGAAAAAACCAAAGGAAAAAAAATACTATTAGATTATGGGAACGGAATGGCTGCAACAATTGCCCCCTATCTGTTTAGGAAATTAGATTGTGAAATAACTTCAATAAATTCTCACATTGATGGGAATTTCCCTGGAAGACCTTCGGAACCATCTGAAGCAAATGTAAAAGATCTGATAAATATTATGAAAAATGGGGAGTATGACTGTGGAATTGCTTGGGATGGCGATGGGGATAGGGTTACATTAGTTGATGAAAAAGGCTCATATGTAATTGGAGACAAGGTATTTGCAATTGCTGAAATATTAAAACTAAGGAAAACAGGTGGTAAGGTTATTACGACTGTTGCAACATCAAAATGTATAGAAGACATTGCGAAAAAACATAACTCAAAAGTGGCTTATACAAAAATAGGCGCCCCATACCTCTCTGAAGAGATGGCAAAGGGAAATTCTGTGATTGGCGGAGAAGAAGTTGGTGGAGTTATATGGCCAGAAGTAAGCCTTGCAAAGGATGGGTTTCTGACAGCTGCAAAAATTGTTGAAGCCTTGGATGAGAAAAAATTAAGTGAATGGATTAGCGAGATTCCAGTTTATTATAATCAAAAAACAAAGGTTAATGCAAACAAGAAAGAAAAGATAAAAATAATTGAACTAGTTCGTGATCATGCGATTAAAAATAAAGTTAAGTTCAATCAAATTGATGGGGTAAGAATAAATTTTGAGGATTCGTGGGTTATTGTCAGGCCATCAGGAACTGAGGATTATGTTAGGATATTTGCAGAAGCCAAAACAATAGAAAAAGCAGTTGAACTAATGCAAAAATACGAAAAATTAGTAGAAGAAATAAAAAAGAAGAATTAAAAAGCTAATTTAGGTAATTAAACCGGTGAAATTATGAAGAAATTGTTGATATTATTGGGAATTGTTCTGTTGCTTTTTGGTTGCGTAAAAATTACCGTTGAGCAAAAAGTAAACAAGGATGGAACTTCTACTCAATCTATGATTATGGATTATGCACAGCTTGCACAAATGGGTGCAGCTTATGGAAGCAGCAGTTCATCAATGGGATGCGATTCAGATAGCGGAAAAGGGTATACAGCTCAAGGATGGACGTGTGAACAATTAAATAGCACTGCAATCAAGCTTAGTGGAAAACCTGGAGATCCTGAGGATTATAAATTCAATACAACCTCAGACTTTTTAGGAGCTACATATGCATTTGAAATGCCTTTAGACTTAGACGACCTTGGGGATACATCTGCTTATGGTGCACAAACTGCCGAAGGTATTGCTCAACTTAAAGCATATGGAGTTGAGATGTGGTATGTTATTGAGATGCCTGCCCCAGTTACTTCTGCAGAAGGTGCAGTTAAGATAGAAGGAAATAAAGCAACATTTGACATGCTTGATTTGATGGCAAATGGCAAAACTTCTGTTAAGGTTGAAGCAAAGGAAACTAATCTACTTATAATCGGAGTAGTTGCACTTGTTGTTTTAGTTGTGTTGGCATTTGTAGCTATGAAAGTTATGAAGAAAAAGTAATTCCTTTCTTCTTTTTTCTTCTTTTTTTATATCAGGTTTGCGACTTAGCCTATTTTTCCAATCAGAAAAAGTTTACTTAGTACCAAAAAACCTTTTTAACTTTAAGATCTCGTCCCTTAATGTTTCAGAAGAAATAATCAGATCAATATTATCAAAAACCTCAGCATGGGAATGGACTAAGCTAACCAACCCTTTAAGGAAATTCATTCTTCCGCTTGCATTTACTGCAAGCATAAAATCAGGAAACTCCTTGCTTTTATTAGTGATAATATCGTAGAGAATAGGGGCTATAACTGCCATGATTAGACTAGTGTTTGCTTCAATTGTTTCAATTGTTGGATCCTCGAATATTTCCATTGAATCCCCATTCAAAACAAAATTACCATTAATAAATCCGATAGAACGAAGAATCTCGTTCCTCTTAGAAATCAAAAGAAGAAGTTCATTCTTGCTTAGAAAATTAATGGAGGAATGGATCTCACCATTCAACGAAAAAATATCAACTATTTTTTTATATAATTCCATACGCTAACCTTTGAAACATTTGTTGGGATAGAATCACTTACAAACAGATAATCAGTAAGTTTGGATAACTTTTGAAAAGAATCTTTTAGGAAAAAACCATGTGTTGCGGCACATATTACCTTTTTTGCACCGTGCTTTTTCACGTTTTCAATAGCTTTTATCATTGTGCCACCACCAGAAATCATGTCATCAATAATAAGTACACTCTTATTTTTAACATCAAAATCAGAATCGAGGACATCCACTTCCCTTTGGATTTCCCTGGCCCCTTCATCTAAATTGTGCTCGCCTTCTTTATAACTACCACGAATTTTATTCATATGTTTCCCGTCCTGGGCCATGTAACTGGCTCCTTGGTCTGGAGAAATTACCTCAATCTCACCAAATTTCTCTTGAGCATGTGATATTAGTGCCTTAGCCATTGAAATATTTTTAATCTTTAATCCAGCATACTCAAATTCTCCTTCTTTTTTAAGAAAGTGACAATCAAAAGTGGTAAGTTTGGAAACCCCAGCTTGCTTAAGAAATTGACAAACTAATTCTGAACTTTTGATCTCTCCTTCAGCGAATATTTTGTCTTGTCTTGAATATGGAAGATAAGGAGAGATCATCTCAACTTTTTTTCCAAGGCTATTGATAAAAAGAAATGAGCAGAATAGTGCAGTATTTTGTTTTGGGTAAAGACGATGGACAACAATATCAGGATTTTTCTCAAAAATACGTATATAACTGTCTCCATCTGGAAATATGTTAAGGTCCATATTTGGCTGTCCAAAATCTGAACAGTTTGGACTAACAAGATACCTCACCATGATTTAGTAAAGAAAGAAAGACTTTTTAACTACTTCACAAGCTCTTCTGCGAGAAACAATCTTTCACAAAAAGAACAGAAAAAACGATCGTCTTTCTTAACAAAGTGTGGTTTTGCATGCTCAGAATTAGTAATGCAATTTGGGTTTGGGCATGTTCCAATGCCTTCAAGTAATGCAGGCATCTTTACTTGTGATTTTTTAACAACAGTTCCATCCTCAATCTGGTTAATGGTTGAGTCAGGACAAATTAATGCAATCATATTGGTAAGATTTTGCGATATTTTTTTACCTTCAATTTTAACAATATCCTTTTTTCCAAGCCTCTTGCTTGTTACATTCATAACTAATGCAACACGATTTGGATAGTTTTCAGTTATTCCAAGAATGTCAAGAACTTTTCTTCCTTTTCCAGCCTTAATATGGTCAACTACTGTTCCCTTATCAATTGTATCAACATTCAACACATAATCACCTTTTTATCGTACTATAAAAAGTACGATAAAATTTTTGAAACCATTTGAAATTCCAAATGTGAATTTCAAATATTTGAATCTCTGAGATTCAAACCACTAGGTTTCAATTCTTTTCATAAGATGCGAAATAACTGCCATCCTTACAGGAACACCGAAATGCGCTTGCTCAAAGTACTTTGCATATTTTGTATCATCAATTTCAGGATCAATCTCATTTATTTTTGGCAATGGATGTAAAATAATAAAATCGTCTTTTACACCTTCCAAATTATTCATAGTTATTTGATATTTTGCAGCTATACTATTTGCTTCGTATGGGTCTGCAAATCTCTCCTTCTGGATTCTGACAGCATATAAAACATCTAAGCCCTTAAAATCAACTTCACTAGTGTGTTCAAGGGTGATATTAAATTTACCCTGGATTTCTTCTAGATGCGCAGAATCAAGCTCAAGTCCTTTTGGACATATGAGTTTTATATTAGCTCCAAACATGGCTAGTGCATAAACTAATGAATGCACGGTTCTAGCATGTTTGAGATCTCCGATAAGGCCAACATTAAGGCCGTTTATCTTACCTTTGTATTTTCTTATGGTATAAAGGTCAATAAGCGTTTGAGTTGGATGTTGGTTTGCGCCATCTCCCCCATTAACTACAGGTATCTTTGATAGTTGCGAAGCTAACCTTGCTGACCCCTCTTTTGGATGCCTCATTGCAATTATATCTGCATAACCTTCTACTACCTTAATTGTATCAATAAAAGATTCTCCTTTTTTCAAAGAGGTTGTTTCAGCAATAAAATCAATAACCTTCATTCCTAATCTTTCTGCCGCACTTTGAAAGGAAAGTTTTGTTCTTGTAGAAGGTTCAAAAAATAAGGTTGCAATAATTTTTCCTTCTAAATCCTTTGTTGATTTGTTTTCCATTTTCTCTGCAAGATCCAAAATGGATTCAATCTCGTTTTTGTCAACATCCCTAATAGAAATAAGATTCATCAAAATCCCTAGTACAAGAGTACTGTATTTTATAGATACTTAGTATTTTTAATAGTAGCGAACAGGAAAAATGGTATAGGGGAACAGTATATTACTCACAAATTAATAATTGGAGAGGTTATACTCACCAAAATCAAAATATAGGTATTTCAACACCTCATTTATATCCTCATTTTCGGTATAAGCAATACAAAAAACAGGAAGTTTTCTATAATCTAGATCTACAAAATGAGTGATTGTCTGGAAAGCTTGTTTAAATTTTCCAACGTTTGGTTTTGTAATTCCTTCCATTCTTCCCAAAACCCAAGCATGGGTTGAATCAAGAGATTCATCTAGGATTCTATTCCATTCAGGTTGCACACTATTAAGAAAAGCAAAGTATGGATTTATTCCAAATGCATGATACGTTAGGTCAGCCAAACCAAAACCTCCAAACCGAAGTGGATTAACTTCTATTGGAATTAATATATTATCCCTAATTCTAAATTCAAAATGAATTGGAAAATTCTTCAATTTTAATTTTTCTTTAAGAATTAGCAGGAACTCATTGGCGTGTTTTGAGATTTCGATTAATATTTTTTTACTAGTTATATAAAGTAATTGTCTTGAATCGTGCTTGTCTTTAAATGGGTGCTGGTACAATCCGACAATAACTGGTTTACCTTCTCTATCAAAATATGCATCACAGGCAAATTCTTCACCTTCAATTACTTCTTCTATTATAAAACAAGAATCGTCTAGTACATCTTTACTAAAAGATTTTCCTTCTTTTGAGATACTAATTAGAGAATCATTAATTGCTTTTTCAAAATCTTGATGATAGAATTTTTTCACCCCTAATGCAAAAAATCCAATAGATGGTTTTAGTATCAACTCCTTAGTTATTGGAAGATTCAACTTTCTTTGTTTATTTGGATTAAATTTTTTGAAGAAGAAATCTGGGTAAATTCTAGAAACAAAATCCCTGAATAATGCCTTGTCTTTGAAAAGCCTAATTGATTTTTTTAAATCAGAATTATGAGAATGTTGAAGAACAAAAGGAAGAAATTGCTCAGAATTCGTATAGACTTGACAGTTTGACAAAGAAAGTTTCTCAATTGCCTCTTCTTCACTAATTAAATCAAGGTCTCTTTCCTTTAGTCTTTCTTTTAGTTTTCCTTTTGCAAAAGTTTGTACCTTAGTCTTTTCAAGACTTTTAACTAAAACTTCTGAAACAAATATTTCATCATCCAATAAAACTAATTTTTCCATTGAAAACACCTCAAAAAAAGAAATGAAGACGGGTATAATAAGTTAATCCTAAAAAAATGGAGATATATGGTAAAAAATTCCTAATTAGACTATAAAAATGGAATGAATATTCCATAAAAAACATAGATTTAAAATAAGAATTCTATATTTTAACCTTATGAAAGAACTCAAACTTGATGAGAAGGATTTTGCAATTTTAGATGAATTAAAGAAAAATGCTAAGCGATCCGTCTTTCAGCTTGCCAAAAAAATAAATATTCCTCCAACTACAATTCATAACAGACTTGAGAAATTACGAAAAAACGAAGTCATAAAGAGATATACTATTGAGGTTGATAGAGAAAAAATAGGCCAAAGGGTTTGTGCTCTTGTTTTTGTTTATCTTAATAACAACGAGTTAGAACCAAGCTCAAAAAAAGGTGGTCTTGCAATCAGATTAGGCAAACATCCAAATGTAGGCACAGTATTTGAAACAGCCGGAAGTATTGACATAATTGTTAAGGTTTATGGTACAAGCATACAGGATGTAACAGAATTCGTAATAAACAACATAAGAGAAGTAAAAGGAGTTGTAAGGACAGAAACAGTTATTGCACTTTCAGAGAGGTGAGAAAATGATTATAGTTATAGACGGCATAGACGGTTCAGGAAAAGATACACAAATAGAATTACTTAGAAAAAAAGTTAAATTTGAATACTTTAAGTATCCAACTCCAACAAATCAAATGATAAATGATTACCTGAATAGGAAAATTGAGATTAGTGGCAGTGAATTAGTTGATTTGTTTCTTGATGACATTTATGATGAACAAGAAAAAATTGTTAATGCTTCGAAAAAAGACCTTGTGATTTTAGACAGATACGTTTTCTCAACAATTGCATATGAGGCACATCTAATTCAGTTTGAAGATATCCAAAAAAGAATTGAAAGAATGGGATTTGTTAGCCCAGATAAAGTGATTTTATTTGATATTCCAGCTAAAGTTTCTTATGAGAGAAAGAAAAAACAAAAGAAACTTGATAGGTATGAGGAAAATAGCAGATATCTTGAACAAGTCAGGCAGAATTTCTTAAGACTTTTTGAGGAAATGTATTTGGCAAGAAAATGGGTTAAGATTGATGCTACCAAATCTATTGAAGAGGTTCATAAAGAACTTGAGAAAGAGATAAAGAGTTAAAAATATATGTCCGTCTAATTAAAATCCTATTTCGTTTAGAAATGGATATCAAATGCTCCGTTAGTCTAGTAAGGTTTTGACTTAGTATAAACTGATGCCAAAATCTCCCAATTGAACCTCGTTCAATGGGTGCAATGAAACCTTTCGGTTTCATTCGCATAAGCAAAAGGCATTCGGTACGAATAGTCAAATCTTGGACATCCCGGTCAAGGACGTCGGACTTTCATAAGCTTTTAGGAAAAGCTTAACCAAAACTGGCTTTCCAAAAGTTTGAGGAACTCCGTTGACCCGGGTTCGAAGCACCTTTTTGGAAAAAAGCTGCACCAAAAAGTGACGAAATTCCCGGACGGAGCATTGAATTTTTTATAAAAACTCAACATTCCAGATTGTTGATTTGCAACAATGGGCGCAATGAACGAAGTTCATTAGCGTGACATGGCGCAACATGTCAAAGCATTTATATTTTTTCCCAAAGTAGCTTTTAGTATGGAAAAAATGATAAAATTATTTCTAGTTTTTATAGCTATGATGGTTTTTTTTGGTTGTACACAAAGTGCGGAGAAACAACAGATATCAGAACAATCACCACCATTAAAAGAAAATCCAGGGCCACCTGAGCAAAAAATATCTGTGAAGGAGGAGACTGTTCAACCGCCGATGCAAAATGATAGTATTGTCCAAAATGATAGTATTGTCCAAAATGCTCCTGAAAAACCTACAGAGATAATCTCTGAAACTAATGATACACCAATTGAATCTTTTGTAGAAGCATTGTTATTTTCCTGGGAGAAGGACAGTGGCTCAAGAGTTGTAGATGGTTCTGTTCCGTTTGTGCATCTTTTGAAAAATGGAAAAGTTCGCTTATACTACTGCAACAATAAAGGTATATTGTCTGCGATTTCGGATGATGGCTTAACTTTTGAAAAAGAGCAAGGAGTCAGGATCGCTCCGGGAACAGGATTTGAATCTATTGTCTGTGATCCTACGATTGTAAATCTTCCGGATGGAAAAATGAGAATGTACTATAAAGGTGCGAATAGTCAAGCCGGCGGGCCAGGACAATCAATACACAAAATTTATTCTGCAGTATCCTCAGATGGCTTGACTTTCCAAAAAGAAGGATTGAGAATAGATTCAGAAACAAGTGGCGACAATGGTTGGGCTTCTGTTCCAGATGCGATAACTCTACCAGACGGCCGAGTGAGAATATATTATGTAACTGCCGCAGAAATGCAGCATGGGATTGGTTCATCTATATCTTCTGATGGTCTTAATTTTGTAAAAGAACCTGGACTCAGGGTTGAAAATTTAGTGGATCCTGCGTTGGTTAAGGTCGGAGACAAATACCTACTCTTCGCAGCTTCTATAGATGAAAGATTTGCCAGAGTCCCTAAGGGAATTTATTATCTAGAATCATCTGATGGTCTTGATTTCGGCGAACCAATCACAGTTTTCCAAGAGGATAATGTATACGATCCGTCTGTCTTAAAGATTGATGAAAATATGATTCGGGTGTTCTATGGGAAAGTTGTACCTCCGCAACTACCTGCGGTTGAGAGTCATACTGGAGTTGTAGACTAAGTGAGAAAAAGATAACAATATACCGTTTAGCTTATGCAAACCCAACATATTGAATTGTATGAGGCCAAGTGCTTTTTATTTTACGTTCTACCTCGTTGAAATTCTCTGGACAGTCGTTATAACAATAAACTGAGTGCGTGTTGTTTCCAAGTATTACAATAATTGTATTCCCTATAAAATCACAACAACCACTGCCTTCGTATCTTTCATTTAAAGAGAAAAAATCGTTTTCTATAATGGATTGTTCCAGTGATTCCATTTCTTTAGAAGATATTTTAATCTGGTTAGTTGTATCCCCTTCTGTGAAGACAACTGTTCCGTCATTCTGGATAACCAAAGATTTTGGAACGCTATCATCTATTTCTAATGTTACAGACATGTTGCCAACAAAGGAGGGTTGTTTAGGGACTGCACTGGCATTTGAACTTGTATCATTTGCATCCACTGTTTTATTGTTATCAGAAGGGACGGATGGATTTGTGACACACCCAAGAAGCAGTATAAACAACAGCATTATGGCTGCATTAATCCAAACCGTATTCATATCCCAACTTTTCTATGTTAAAACATTTAAGGATTGTGCTTTCAAGACACTGTACTGATTTGTGAGTCATAAACTCGAAACTTCAAACAAAATAACTGGCGCCCCGAGGCGCCAACAACCATTGGGAATCAGAATCCTGATACTTTCTAACATTGTCGGTGCAGGTCCTTTCATAATTCTGAATAGCTTTTTCTAGACTCTTTCTGTTAGCATCTTAACTTCGCCATTTGAAATTCATGTGAAATTCGGTCATCACCGAATTTACACATATCCCGATTGAACTTTGTTCAATGGGCCCGATAAAACGCTGTTTCGTTTTATGGGCGCATTTACCTGCTGGTAAATCGTGCATCGAGAACGAAGTTCTCGATTGTTGAACTTACTTCGTCATGGAGTGAAATGCTTCGCATTTCACGACAGTCAAGAAAGGTTTGCTTTCTTGCCATGGAGTGAACATAACAATGTTCCCGACAGTCGAGATCAGCGAACTGATCTTGCCAAGTTCAAACCATTTGATCACCAGCAAGGGGATCAGATATTTGAATTTTTTCAAAATTCAAACCATCTGGGGATGGCGTACGGTGTTTTGACATTTCGGACGTTTCCCATCCTATTAATTGTTTTCCAATTCTTAATTTTTCTTTTTGCACACGCATCTTTCCGAGCGCCAATTCGAATTGGCGAATTCAGGTAGCGTATCCGTAAGGTAAGCAATTTAATAATCTATATTTTATAATCTTAATAATGGGAATGAGCAAAAAAGACATGGCAAGAAGGCATTCTAATTTGAAATCAAAATTGGCTGAATTAGAAGAAAAGGCAAGAATGGATCCGTTAAAGAAAAACAAGGCGTTACATGATGAGATTGCACAGTTGAAAAAGAAA
>DATDTS010000018.1:0-2309 GCA_035290745.1 Candidatus Bilamarchaeaceae archaeon
GGTGCAGGAGCTTCTTGCGACTCAGCAGGCTGAACTTGAACTTCAGGTTCTGATCCTGCTGGTGCTGGTCTTTGTGCAGCACAGCCTACTGCTAAAAGCATCATGATTCCCATAAGCAGAACAAGAATGGTTCTTGTCAGATTCTTTTCCATAGTATACACCTCTCTTTTAATTCTCTTTTATCTCCCTTTTGAACTTGATGGATAGGATAACTCAATAACTCTTTTGGATGCTACGTGTTATGGTATTTATAAAGTTTGTTTTGTTTTGGTGCGATTACGAAAAAGAAGGAAATGAAGGGAATGAATCTCCCCCATCGCAAGAGTTCTTCGTCTTTAAGTGGTTCACGAATTGAACTTAATTCCGGTTATGCTCTTTGACCATACGAATTGGGGTCAAACTTCGTCCGGAGAGTTTTTTCGGGGTGTTCGTTGAAATCACAATAAGAAATTATGATCGTGAGAATGGGTTAGTTGAAACTGAAGGAACTTCTCCATTTTTAGGATTGGATATAGGAGGTAAGCATTATATCATTGGTAAGAAAGATTATTGTGCAAACTCTACTAGAGGACGAGGAGATCTTGTAATACCAAGGACAGCATATGAATTGATAGAGTACAATGAAAGAACTAGAACTGCAAAAGCCAGAGAAGTTACTGAAAGATCATTACTTGAAAAAATTGCAGTAGAATTTCATATGCAAGGTAGAGAGTAGGACGCCAACCTCTTTTTTATTATTTCTCAAATTTTTAATTTGACTATATTTTAGCTCGCCCGCTTATTGAAACTAATTGCTGTTAAGTGAGGGTGAGCGTAACGAAGTGAAGCGAAAGCGCAGCGGAGACAGAGGGATAGTGCAACGGTCGGCGAAGCCGAATCCCGAAGAGTTCAAAACCCTGCTGAAACATTAAAGAAGATAGGATATATTTTATTGATATGTTTCAAAAAATAGTAAATCGCAAACCAAGAGAATATCTACAACAAGGAATGAGACATGGTGGTGGCTATACTATAAAAGCAATACTTAGTGCATACAATCTTGATGATGGAAGGCATCCAAAAAAGTATCTGCCATCAAAAATTAAAAGTTTAGGATTTACTACGCCAAAACTAATTCAAGAAACTCTTAAACAATATGGATTTGATGCTCCAATAAAGAGAGCGAATAAGTTCTCAGATAATGAAAAAATACAATCAATAAAGAAGGAGTTAGATAAAAACCACCCGGTAATTTTATTGATTGGTAATGGTTATTCACCAACAGGAGAATTTTCTGAACTAAAAATGAATTGTGTAAGTCATTGGATAACTGTGTGGGGATATAATGACAAAGAAAAAACATTCTTTATTTATGACTCATATGTTGATAAGAAAAGTTATGATAAAATTCCTGTTGGTAATGTAACGAGAACTTATGAGCAAGTTTTAAGAGATTGGAAAGGAGCATTCTATTTTAGAATTAAGAGTTTCTTGTACATGCCTGTAATGAAGAAATGACATCCTAAGAGGCAGGGTTTTGAATTGAAACTAATCGCTGTTAAATCCGCCGATGGCGTAGCCCGAGAGTGCAACGTGCCCGAGCCGAAGGCGAAGGAGTTTTTGCGAATGCCGTACTTCAATAGTAACTTAATAGTAGTAAAATTAGAAAGATTTATAAACCTGAAATGATTGCATACATCTATGAATGAAGTATTAGAAAATTTAGTAACATATACTGGAATTGCTCTTGGAAGCTATACTGCTTTGCTAGCTGGAGCACAAGCATTTCAAGATTTAGCTACTGAAAAAATCACTTCCAAAGAACAATTGGATAAGATAGTGGATGAAGAAGCGGAAAAATTAGGAATGGACAAAAGAACACTTGTTGCTAAATTTTATGCAGTTGGCGATAAAAATTATGATAGAATTCGTGGAGCAAGATGTTTTGTTGAAGATTTCGATTTCGAAGAGCACACAATCCCCATTAAAGTAGTTGAGATAAAAGAAGGGTGGGGCGCTCGTAGAGGAGCAGTCCGACATGAATTATATCACTTACATAAACATATGCCGTTGAGAAAAAATCCAGTTGCTAAATTTTTACGAGGATTTTTTTATGAAGAGCCAACTGCAACTTTGTATGCAATCACTGGGATAAAGCTTTAGTTCTAGGCATTCGCAAAAATTGGATTTAACGAGGTTATACACCTTTTATGAAATAAAAGTCGAGCAAAGCTAGAAGTTCCGAACCATCAAGAATACTAATTTTTTTTATATATTATAACAACAATGCCAACCAATACGAGCCATAACATAATGTTTTGGAATGTATC
>DATDTS010000019.1:0-10638 GCA_035290745.1 Candidatus Bilamarchaeaceae archaeon
GAATACCCGAGCAGCTTATAAATCAATTTTGCAGCTAGAAAATCGCTTCTAGTTTCGCCATGAATTGGTGCCAGTTCAACAACATCAAAACCAACAACCTTTTTTTCTTTTCCTACTCTTTTGGTTATTTCAAGTACCTGCTCCCAACTAAGCCCACCTGGTTCTGGAGTTCCAACTGCTGGCATTATTGATGGGTCAAAGCAATCTAAATCAACTGTTATATATACCTCATCACTTAGTTTTTCTAATATTCTATCAATATCAAACGTATTCCCATAGTGTGTTTCTATTTTTTCTTTTTTCATATACTCGAAATCCGTTTTGCACACAGATCTTATACCAACCTGTACTATTCCAATTCCCTCATCCTTTATTCTCCTCATAACACAGGCATGATTATATTTGCTTCCTTCATATTCCTCTCTTAAATCTGGATGTGCATCAATTTGTAGTACTGACAAATTCTTATATTTTTTCTTCAATGCTTTAACTGGTCCAAGTGAAATTGAATGTTCTCCACCAACAACTATTGGAAACTTATTATTCTCAATAATTTCTTCAACTGCTTTTTCTACCCTTTCAATTGTTTTTTCCGGAGAATTCATATTAGGTTCCATTTCATCCATTGTATAAACTGGGATTTCCTCAATTGTTTCTTTTTTGAGCTCTAAGTCATATAATTCCAAATCCCTTGAGGCAGTTATAATTGCATGAGGGCCATACCTAGCTCCTATTCCATAAGAAACTGTAGAATCATATGGTACCTGAACTAAAACAGCTTTACTCTGATTAAATGTTGACTCTACTCCTCCAAAACAATAAGGTGGTCTTAGATGTGGGAATTTCATTATTAGAAAAAGCTTGGATCAATTTAAAAGTTTTATTATTTCTGTGCAGGGATTCATTTCTAATCAATACCCAAAATAGTCACAATCTTCTTTATCTTCTTCAATTCCAGGATAGTCTAGACAATCCTGCATATAGCAGTAAGGAAGCATGGACACTCCTTTTACATGAATATCAATTGTGATTATGCGATCCTCCATCAATTCTTTCAATACAGGGCAGATGTTTGAGCTCTCATCTAATTCATTGAAACTTGCCTCACTTATATACAAAGTTACGTCTCCTAGTGAATTGCTTTCAGAAACTTTGAATTTACCATACTCTTTTACTGCAAAGTAATGATAAGTGCCTGATTCTTCTGGTATGTCAAAAGACAGCATCTTTCCATTATTGATGCGTAATAACTCTGGGAAACGGTTCAACAGGTCCTGAAGCCTTTGTGTGCCAACATTTCTTTGGTCAACAGGTGGGTTAGGTCCATTGTCACCACCATTCCCATCATCATCTCCACATTCTGCCCCCTCACAACAATTTTGTTCTTCCAAAACTATGCATTCTCCAGCTGAACAAAAATCATATCTACATTCAGAATATCTTGTGTTGCATCCTGGTTGCGGCCCTTCAAGATTAGTGTATTTGCAGTCAAAATTAGTAGATGCATTACAGAAACTTGTTGTGCATAAGTTTCCATCATCACATGTTGCAGGACATTTTTTTCCTAAACACGTTCCATTTGCACATCCATAGGCACATTCTTGATTTTCATATATCCATTTATCAACATTACACTCTGGGCTGTATAATCTTAGATTACCCTCACAATATTCATACTTAGGCGAGCCCAAACAAGTTGGAGTTTTTGGAATATCTGTTCTTGGATCGGAGGGATTTCTTGGTTGAAGAAAAATTTTACCTTCTTTTATTTGGTTGTATACAAAAAATCCTACAAACAATAAAACTATAAGAGCTACTGATATCATTAGAATTTGACTTTTTTCCATATCGTATATATCAGGTTTTAATTTAAAAAATTAACTATTAGTTTTTTAGTCAAGATACAGTAACCTTTTTATATCTTTTATCTGTTTTATGCTTATGCAAGTATGTTATTGCTCAAACAGAAATATCTTTGTCGTAGTGTTGTTTTTATTTTTTATTTCAATTTCATCAGCAGCAACCTTATCAGTTAATGGAACAGGTGCAAATTGTTTAGTTGGAACACAAACAAATTATTCAACAATACAATCAGCAGTAAATGCTGCTTCAGCAGGGGATACAATTTATGTATGCAAAAACTCAACAGTAGGGTATACCGAGAGTATAGTAGTTAATCAATCAATTAATATATATGGAAATGAATCAGGTGTGAGTGTAATTGCTTCAAACTCGCTTCCAGTGTTTTGGGTTAATTCAACTTACTTTAATATTACTAATTTTACATTAAATGGAGGATATACAGGAATCAAGCTCAATTCAACTGCACACTTTTCTCATATTTACAATGTTACTGCCCATGGAGCCACAGAAGGCTTTTATATAATTTCAAATTACAATGTAATTAACAATAATACAGCACGTAACAACACAGACAATGGTTTTCTTCTTAACTTAAGCAATAATACAAATCTAACAAATAACATTGCATACAACAATACCTATAATGGATTTTTGCTTTTCCCAGGACATAATAACACCTTGACAAATAATACTGCATACAATCAGTCTTCTTTCTTTGGTTTTTCTCTCGAATTGGGTTCTAGCAATAATGTTCTAACAAATAATACGGCTTATCTAAATCAGGAGGGTTTTTACCTTAATGCAAGTTCTAGCAATAATCTTACTTTAAATACTGGCCGTAATAACACTGTGGCTGGCTTCCAAATAATGAATAGTTCTAGCAATAATAGGTTTGTCGGTAACACAGCACATAACAACAGTGCTGCTGGGTTTAGCTTAGTGAACTCTAGTAACAACAATTATCTTGCTAACAACACGGCTTACTCTAATCTTTTTGGTTTTAGTCTTAGTCTAAGTTCCAGCAACACTTTGGTTGATAATCTTGCATATGGCCATTCTTTTGGAAATTTTAATCTTGCAAACACTTCTAATGAAGCTTTGAATAATAATACTGCACATGGGGGCAATGTTGGTTTCTCTTTTTCAACTTCATCTAATGGTACTATCTCTAATAACACAGCATATAACAACACAATTATTGGTTTTCGTTTTATCTCTTTTTCATTGAATAATACCATCTTAAGCAATACTGCCTATAATAATTCAAATTTTGGTTTTAGTTTTGGTAGCTCATCTTCTAATAGCACTTTAACAAGCAATATAGCTTATAACAACTCACTTCACGGTTTTGATTTTGATTCTTCCTCAAACAACATCTTAAGCAATAACACAGCATATACAAATAGTTTTTTTGGTTTTAATTTTGCATCTTTCTCAAACAATACAATTTCCAACAATACTGCATACAGCAACTTATACCATGGTTTTGGTTTTGAAGAATCTTCTTTAAACAACACTCTTACTAATAACTCGGCATACCTCAATTCGCTGATCGGTTTTAGTTTTGATACCAGCCATAATAGCACGTTGTCTAACAATAGTGCTTACAACAATAGCCAGTCTGGTTTTGTTTTTAACAATACCAGTCAAATAAATTTATCTGGTAACAATGCAACTAATAATACACTAGTTCAATACCAAATAATCGATTATTCAAACGTAACCTTCACAGGAACAAACAGAGCATTACTAACACCTTCAACAGGATTAGACCTTAATATTACTAATGGCAGTAATGTTACAACATTAGTTTCTTCAACATACAATAACTTCACAACTTCATATGGTACAATCTTCTTTGATAATGCAAGAAATGTTTCTATTAAACTGATGAATTTATCAGATTCAGGAGCTTCTTCTACTGGCTGTAGTATATTTACTGGAACATGTACTTTACTTACTCTAAGTAATAATCTAGTGAATATATCTAATGCCTCAGCTACAGGCACTATTATTTTAGGTATGTACTATGACACATCAACCAGTCCAACATCTTCAAATGTGTACATAGGTAAATATGTTACTGCTAACAGTGGCTGGAATCAGGTAGGCCAAACAGCTGTTGATACGGCAAATGGAACTGTAAGGTATGGAGCTATAACTTCTTTTAGTACTTTTGGAATAGTTAATTTTGTAGCCTCCTCTTCACCTCCATCATCAGGTGATTCTCCAGTTCAATCATTAGAAATAGATTATGATTTCACATGTTCAAATGAATCCTTAAACGGTTCATTAGAAGTATCAACTATATCAGGAGCAGAAGTTAGTCTAGTAGAATTATCTCCAACTTATATACAGCTAGAGAAAAAAGAAGCAGATTCTGATGGAAAGGCATTATTTACAATAACAGAAAATGGAACTTATAAGATAAGGGCTACTAAGTCAGGATATACCTCAGCTGAAGAAGATAATTTAGAATTTAATTTATGTGAAGAAAAAACTTCCGAAGCAGAATTAGAATGTACAACTAATACTGACTGTTCTTCAACAGAACAATGCCTAAACAATGAATGTGTTCCAGTAACAGGAGAATGCGGCTATGCATCAAATCATGAATTTGTAAGTTATGAATGCTGCTCTGATTCAGATTGTGAACAGGGTTATGAATGTAAGGAGAATACCTGTTCAGTAATCCAATCTATCCCTCCTTCCAGTGGATCTGACGATGATGACCAACCAAAAGTTCTGGAAAAGCTTAATTCAGTACAAGAAGCGTTGGACAAGGCAAAATCAGAAGGAAGAGATATAACTGAAGCAGAGAAAAAACTCGTAGAAGCATTTGCAGCATATGAGGCAGGACAGTATGAAAAGGCGCAAGGATTAGCTGATCAATCTCTTTTGTTAATAAAAGATCAACAACCGCCAGGATCAAGGATTGAATCAAAACCCGAATCAGAACAGCAACAGTCTGATTCGCTTGGCCTTTTATTAATTGCTGGTTCAGTAGTTGTAGTTGTAATTATATTAGCTGGGGCGCATTTCTTCTTAAAAGGGGGAAACAAGGGCTTTAAATTCAAGAAATGAGATCATGTGAAATTCGGCACGGAAACTCATGGCTTTAACCTTGGGAGGAATGTCGCGAACCGCAGTAAAGCGTTCGCGAACATGTTCATGAACGATGGATCGTTCATGACAGTGCCGAATTTGCACATATCCCGATTGACCTACGGTCAATGGGCACAGGGAGCAAAGCTCCCTCGTGTTGAACGAATGAGCATGAAATCCAGCCATAAATGGCTGAGTGCTTTCGTTCAAATCATTATTTAAATTCTTTCTTGGTTCTATGAATTACATGTCAACAACAAAAGATATTGTTTCTGTTAAAGATTTAACAATCTCTTATCAAAAAGGTAAAAAAACAATTGAGAACTGTAGTTTTTCTGTTCAATTAGGTGAGGTTCTTGGTTTGCTTGGTTCAAATGGTGCAGGTAAAAGCACTATTTTGAAGACCTTGGCAGGATTTAACCAAGATTTTAAAGGAACAATAACACTTTTCGGGGTTAATCTTACGGATACTGAATCAATAAAATCAAAAATAGCTTTTGTTCCTCAGTATTATTCACTTTTTCTGGAATTTACTGTAAGTGAAAACCTATCTTATATGCTTGATGCTTACAATATCCATGGTGACAATAAAATCAAAAGAATGAACTATTTGCTTGAAACTTTTCTTTTGAAGCCTTTTGAAAATATGCGTGCAAGACGGCTTTCTGGCGGTTACCGGAGATTGTTAAACATAGCCCTTTCGTTTGTAGTTGAGCCTGAACTAATATTTTTTGATGAGCCAACTGCCGGACTTGATCAAAAAACCAGAAAACTTTTCATCAATTTTATACTTTCTCTAAAAAAACTAAAGAAGACAATTATCCTCACCACTCATTATCTTGATGAGGCGCAAATCTTATGTGACAAAATGGTTTTGCTTAATATGGGTAAGGTAGTTGCTTCTGGAAAAATAGATGAACTGATTAAAACTTATGGAGGGCATTACCAAATTTATCTAGTATTCAATGAATTTCATAAAGATTCAATCTCATTCTTTAAGGATTTGTCCTCTTGCTCTTTTGTTAGTGCTGAAAACAATGTTGTTAACTTAACTTCAAAACAAAGCGATATCTCCAATGCTCTTTTTGAAATAACAGGGGTACTAAAGTCAAAAAAACTAAATATTAAGGATATAGACATTCGCGAACCATCTCTTGCAGAAGTCTTTGGTGAAGTGATTAAATGAGGTGCAAGAATGATTAATTTTTTAAGAATTTTTGCAAACGAAGTCAAATTTATTGTTAGGCAGGGAACGACTTCTCAACTTATTATGATTTATCCAGTTTTAATAATGCTTTTGATAGGCCCTGCCTTTACCTCTTCCTCTTCATCCAAAATAACAATTGCAAGTTATGGTGAATCAAATCTGCTTGACAAGATTGAACTAGACAGGTCTATAAGGGTTATTAGAGCTGGCAGTGAATCAGAAGCCATCGAATTGGTAAGATCAAAAGTCGCAGTTATGGCATTAATTTTTGACTCTACTCAAGATGGAAATAAAATTAAAATCTATAATGATGCTTCGAAACAACCTGTAACAAACAATATTCTGTTAGTGCTTGATCGTGTTATAGCTGAAGAAGGTGCAGTTTCTGGAAATCAACTTATCCAACTTCAGTCACAACTCTCACCTGCGCTCTATTCTCTTGATGAAAAATCATCTGACCTTTCTGAATTTGATAGAAGAATAGATTACCTAGAGGGTAACCTTTCAAACATTGAATCCAATTCTTTATCTGTTTCATCGGGCATAATAAATTCAAAATCTTCTATGAATCGTGTCATTTCAGATCTTTCATCTTTGTCCTCCCAACTTTCTTCTTTTTCAACAGACCTTTCTGAAATGTCTGTCTCTATTTCTTCACTATCAGCTTATCATGCTAATATCAATAATTATTTATCACGTATATCTCTTCTAATTTCTGATTCATATTCCCAGGAGTCTGAAAGAAATGTACAAGTGACTAAGATCAACAATGCAATATCAAAGATTAATTCTTATGATACTAGATTATACTCTCTTTATGTAGATGTCTATAATGTAAGATTAGGTCTTGGGCCTAGCAATCCATTTTATAATGATCTGGTTGATATGGAAAACGAAATTTCATCAATTAGGAACGACCTCTACCAAACTCGACTTGATCTTATAGATGCTAAAAATAAACTTAATTCATTAGATTTTCAGGGCTACAGGAATGAACTAAACACTCTTTATTCAGAACTCTCGATAACAGGTAATGACCTCTCTAGTTTCCAAAATAATGCATATTCAAAAGTTGATTCATTAAATACAAACCTAATTACCGCACGCTCAAATCTTGGAAGGGTTGAGGGAGATTCAAGCTCTCTTAAATCTAGTATAGATGGTTTTTCATCTTTTAATGACGTTATACTTTCATTTGTTAGGTCTATGAAGACAGACATGGACTCTTTAAAAGATGGAGTAAGGGATACTCAAGATCTTCTATCCGATCTTAAAAGCCCAATTGGTTCTTTTGTTACAAAATCACGAGCTGAGATAAGCCCCCCATCTATTGAATCTGAAAATGTATTTTCTCGTAATGATAAAATAACAATTCTTTTTCCAGTTATAATAGGAATTGATGTTCTTTTGGCAAGTTTATTGCTCCCAATGATAATGACTATAAGACTGAAAGAGCAAGGAATTTTGGATCGGCTTAAAATGAGCAGGATTAGCTCATTTTCAGTTGTCTTTGGAAGATTTTTAGGTAGTTATTTGATTTCTCTTTTACAAGTTGTCCTAATTTCAATTGTTGGCATTTTTATTTTTAAAGTTTATTTCTCTAATATCTTTGCTCTGTTGTTTGTTATTCTTTTTGCCCCAGTTATGTTTACATCTATTGGTATACTGCTTTCACAATTTGTTAACAGAACAAGTACGGCATTTTTATTATCTCTTCTTATAAGTGTTCCATTAATCTTTCTTAGTGGAAACATTGTTCCACTTGAATTTTTAAACCCTCCAATGGATTTTATCGGGAGTATCCTTCCCCTTCATATCTTAACAGATGTTATTGAAAAATTGTTGTTTAGAGGTTTGGATATTTTTAATTCATTGGCAGGAATAATATATACGATGGCTATTAGCTTTATTTCTTTGTTTTTGTCAGTTGTTTTCTTTAAGTTTAGATCTTAGGTTTTATTATGCATCTTTGGATGAAAAAAAATGGCACAGAATATTTCTATGATGATAAATGGATTTATGCACAAAAAGCAAATGCAGAACTATTTAAACTTGCAGTATTTGACAAACATTTGTACAAGTTAAGATTGTGGAACGGCATCCCATTATTAGAAATTGATGGAGTACGGATGCATTTAGTGAAAGATTTTCATACTCCTCTTGAATACCCAAAATATATTGTTAAGAAATTGAAGATTAAAGAAAAAGATGTTGCACTTGATACTTGCATGGGCCTAGGTTATACTGCAATTGCATGTTTAGGCGCAAAACAAATAATCACTTGTGAAATTAATGATGCTGTCTACACTTTGGCAACATGGAATCCTATCAGTAGTAAGTTATTTTCGGATAAGATTGAGATCGTAAGTGGGGATATTTTTGAGAAAATAAAAAAATTTGATGATGCTTCATTTTTTGTTATACTTCACGACCCACCCCGCTTTTCTCATGCCCCATCTCTTTATTCAACTTCATTTTACAAAGAATTATTCAGGGTTGCAAAAAATGGTGCAAGACTATTTCATTATGTTGGTAGTGTTGGTAAGTTAAAGGGCCGTAACATTGCCGATAAAGTTAAAAAAAGACTTGAAGAAATTGGTTTCAAAAATCTCAAGTATGATAAAAGAGCACAAGGTTTGTTTTTTATCAAGTAATTTTCCTATATCCTTTGCTAACTTTTGAATTCCAGAAACTAGGTAGCATGTTGGATATAAAACCCATATACTCATGTGAATACAAATAGCAGGCACCCCTATCCTTTTCATATTTTTTGAATTCACCTTCTACTTTTGAGTAGATCTCCCTAATCTTCTTTCTTTCAAAATCTAGTTGTAATAATGAAGGTTGTTTGAGTATTATATAGTCTGCCTGCCTTAGTGTGTTTATCTCAATATTTGCAGAAGTTTGGGATATAAACAAAACAGAAATATCATTGTGCCTTGAGATCATTAACAGTTCACTTAACAACTGGTTTGTTTTTGACATTGATTTTCTTGATGAAAACTCAATTCCTCCCTCGTCTGCGAGAAGAAAAGAGCCATTAGTAATATCATTAACATCTTTTATAACATTTATCCATTCAGGCAAATCTTCTTTCTTAAAACCAAGTGCAAAGGTTTTTCTTCCTGTTTTTGCATATATGTTTTCCAATATTCTCATACCAACTGCGCTTTTTCCTGATCCTCTTGCACCAAAAACCAATCCAATCTTGCTTTTACTTTGGCACAATTCGTTTTCGAAATCGTTTAGTTCTCCTTTAAATGTTTTTAACTCAATAAAACTTTCGTACTCGGGTTTTCTAAATAACCTAGTATCCGGTTCTTTACCAGTCCTTCCTTCTTTGATAAGTTTAAGTACATGTTCAGCTATCCATATTAGAACTTTCCAAGCTGAGGCAATTATCCAGAATACTCCAAAAACAAGCCCTTTGATTATTGAAATAAAGATGTTTTTTTTCTTTTTTTGGTTTACTTTCTTTTTTCTCCTGGTCATATCTATCCTTCAACAGCAAGCTTTTTTATAGTTCTCAATACATACCAGTATGAGATTAAGGCAACAATAATGCTTGAAATGGTCATCGCAATCCATATCCCGATCTCTTTGTAATCAAGTGTATACGCAAATATCCAGAATAAGGGCACTAAAACAACAAACACCCTCATTAGGGTTAAAGCAAGCCCATGTTCTGCCTTTCCCAAGCCCTGTAATACAGATCCTGAGATAATTATAATTCCAACTGGTACATATGAAAAAGTCACGATCCACAAATAAGTCACAATCATGTGCTGGAGTTGTTGATCAGGCGTAAAAGCCTCTGCTAGACTTTTAGAGAAAATAATAACAAGCACCAAACCTATCAACAAGGCTATCGCATTATATTTAGTTGCAACTTTATATGTTTCCAATATTCTATCAAATCTCTTTGCACCATAATTCTGTCCTGTTAAAGATATTGAGGCAATAGCAATTCCAATCGCTGGAAGAACTAGAAGCTGGTCAATCCTCACCCCAACTCCGAATGTTGCAATTGCCATTTCACCGAAATCTGAAACAAATCTTGTTACTATTAAAAAACCCAAAGCAGTACTTGCCTGGTTTAGACTTGCTGGAATTGCTTGTGAGATTATTTCTTTGGCAATATTTGTTTTTGGGATATAATGATGAAGCTCCTTGGATAGCATCCCTCTTTTGTTAACAATGAAAAGCATTGCAACTACTTGAATCAACATTATTATAAGTGTGGCAATTGCAACTCCAGCAATCTCTAATCTTGGTAAGCCAAACCATCCATACATCAATATTGGATCTAGGAATACATTAAGCACAAATCCAATTACCATCAATATGCCACCAGTTTTTGTATCACCAATTGATCCAAGAATCCCATTTAATGTAAAGAACATTAAGAATAACGAAGAACCAAGAAAAATTATGTTCATATATTCTATTGCTAGAGAGTGAAG
>DATDTS010000020.1:0-10818 GCA_035290745.1 Candidatus Bilamarchaeaceae archaeon
AGCCACCTTATCAAACTCATCTATTTGTGCAATACCTCCAGATGCTAAAACTAATGCACCTGCTTTCAAAGTCCATCCGCCATCACCCAAGTCATCTTTTTCTGCAGCAACTGTAAGCCCTGCTGAGGTGGTTGATTTACCGCTAACATAAATGCTTTTTGGTGCGATTTCACCTACTTGTTGCAAAAATCGAGACTTGGCAATACCAGGATCACCTATTAACAAAATATGAATATCATCCCTGATCTTCATACCGCCCATTAATTTTCCTCTAGTTCCTCCAAATAACTGCAAAACAAGTGCTTTCTTAACCTCATTATGGCCATAGACTCCAGGTGCAACAGAAGAGACTAATACCTTTTCAATATTTGGATTTCTAGAAAGATCAAGTATCTGTTTTTCATCATCTTTTGAAATCTCAATTTCTTCAAAATCGCGTTTTAAACTCTTAATATGGACTACTTCAACATAGCGACTGTATATAAGTTCCTGTTTTTGCTTTGGTTTAAAAGGAGGTTTTAATCTTAATATGCCAACAACTTCAATGTTATCACCAGGAGAAATAGAATTTACAAGATCATCCTCCATAAGTAATTCAATTTTTGCAGATGGTGCCCCGCCCCGAACCCGTTCTAGTAATTCTTGAGCTTCTGCCCTCTGAATGTCCAGGAAAGAGCTATCATCATCCGATTGTTGAAGAGCGATTTTTTTACAAGAGTCACATCTTTTTGGCGGGTTGAAGTTCTTAGTAACAAATAATCTAAATTCTGTGTCACAAACTTGACATTTATAAACTGCAATTTTAATTCTATGAAGAGGTTCGGCTCTTCTTGTTATAACTCCTTTAAAACAAACAATTTCATTCAAATTTTTAGAACGCAAATCTTCAATAAGTATCTCTTGGGTAAGAAAATTGAAAAATCTTATATTTGGTTCAAATTTTTCTCCACCAGGGAGAATAAAATTTAAGCTTTCAATTGCTTTTTTAGCTGCTTCGAGAACAATATCAGGGCTAGTTATAAGGTTATCAGCAAGGTCTGGATCAAATTTCTCTAAATCAGCATAATCTATTTCAATACTTTTTTTATCTGGATAAACGACGAGAAGATCATTTAATTTAGATTTATGGATAGACGTAAAGAAATCAGAAAAAACAGCCTGTAAAGAACCAATATCCGCTTCTATTTTTATCACCTAATATTCTTTTGAAAAGAATTGAAACATTCATTTTCAAAAATTTCATTGTATTTTTATAGTCCAATGAAAAGAAGAGGGAAAAAACTATATAAGGAACAATTTAATAAGATTTTGAAAGCATTGTGAACAGTGAATCCGAATATACTTCAGCACTGAAGTCTTCCTAGTCTCCTATTGTTCTTCTGGACGGAATTCAAGTCGCTGAGACTGACGCTCAGCGACAGCAGTCCAATGTTTCTCTTCTGATTTTATTTTACTCTCGGATTTACTTGTGAATAGGCTGGATAAACTATTTAAACTTCACTTTAGTAATACCCTCATGAAAAACGCAATTCTTCTTATTATAGACGGATTAGGGGACTTACCAACACCAAAAACAGCCTTGCAAATGGCAAAAACACCAAATCTTGACAACATGGCAAAAAAAGGGATAACTGGATTAATGTCTCCCTTTGATCTTGGGGTTGTACCTGGAAGTGATACTTCTCACCTGAATTTATTTGGATATGATCCTGTGATCTCATACCCAGGCAGAGGACCCCTTGAGGCATTGGGAGTTGGATTGGAGTTGAAGAAAGGAGATGTTGCTTTTAGAGCTAATTTTGCAACATTAAAAAACGGGAAAATAGTTGATAGAAGGGCAGGTAGAATTGATACAGAAGAGGCTAAAAAACTTGAAAAGCTAGTGAATATGGAAATTGAAGATGTTCAAGTTATTTTCAAATCATCTGTTGAACATAGAGGAGCATTAGTCTTGCGAGGTCCCGGATTAAGTCCAAAAGTAACTGGAACTGATAAACATATCATAGGAAATGAACCGCATTGCGGTGCATTAGAAGCAAGTGCAGAAAAAACAGCTAGGATCTTGAATGTTTTTACTAAAAATGTGTATGAAAGATTATCAAAACACCCAGTAAATAAAAAAAGAAAATTGCCTGCAAATGTTGTATTGGCAAGAAGTGCTGGTGTAGCAAAAGAAGTTCCAAGCCTGAGAGGAAGGTATGGAATAAGCTCAGCGTGTATTGCAGGAGGGGCACTTTACAAAGGATGCGCAAAATATGTTGGGATGGATGTTATTGAAGTAAAAGGTGCAACTGGAACTGCAAAGACAAATTTAAAGGCAAAGGCAGATGCTGCAGTTAATGGACTTAAGAAATATGATATGGTAGTTGTCCATGTAAAGGCATGCGACTCATTTGGCCATGATGGAAAAATGAAAGAAAAGGCTAAGATGCTTGAAAGAATTGATAATGAATTAATTCCAATATTGGCAAAATCAGGTGCTTATATTGTTATTACTGGGGATCATTCTACTCCATGCTCAAGACAGCAACACTCGGGTCATGAAGTTCCAATTCTAGTTTATGGAAAGGATGAAAGGGCAGATGAGGTAAACAAGTTTGATGAGATTTCGTGCATGAGAGGTGGCTTAGGCCATATTAAGGGAAGCGATGTTATTCATATTATAATAAATCTAATTGAAAAAGCGAAGAAGTATGGAAGCTAATTTCAAAAATATTTAGAGGAGGTAAGTTGCACCTTAATTACAATTAGCGCGTTAGAAAATAAAGAAGAAAAATAAAAAAAAGAAATGAGATTTCTACCCTTCCAATACCTTTCCAGTTACAACTGCCACTGCTGGCCTCTCTGGAACTCCTGGCAAGTCATCCTTGTATCTATACCATACAGCAAAATAACCCCTGAATTCAGAGTTTGGAGCTAATGACAATTCAGTTGCACCATCTTTTCCAGTACACTCAAATGCTACCCAAGGAGAAACTTCAGGAGTACTTGCACCTGCTGAAATAGTCTGATTTGGATTTAGAACAACAACTCCACCCATATTTTTGTTTATCTCACCTTTTGGTGCAGTAGTACATAAAACACGTGTTAATACAACTGCCCTGTTGTCATTATTCTGGATTTTAATTACTAAATTAACTGAATCATCAGCACCACCAACTAATCCTGGAGGTCTTTCCTGACAATCAAACTCTGTCTTATCAAAAAGACATGTTGCTGGAGTATTAATGAATTGCGGAAGATAAAATGCCAATGCAGCCAATATGACTACAATAACAAAGATAGCAAATCCATAGGTCATCAAATATTCCATCATTGCTTGACCTTTTAGGTCCTTAAGCTTATTCTGTTTATCCATATATAATCCACCTCATGAAAATGATAAGAAATATGAAGATAGGAAAGAATCTATAGTCCAAAATACAAAGTACGCACCGGCCATTATAAATGGCAGATATCTTAAGCCCTGTGACCTTGAACCTGATTTTATAACCCCAACTATCAAGGAAGTAAACAAAGTGGTAACAAAGATTGTTGCAAGAGTGAAATAATAAAATTCAGTCGAACTAATAATCAAGTTTGAAAAGGTTGGAAGGTTTGAGAAAATACCACTTCCAGCTGAAACTGCAGTTGCTGCAAAACGTTGATTTTCAAATATCTGCACTAATTTACTTCCAACTGCAAAAAGAAAAGGAGCTCCTAAGACAGCTGAAAAAGACAAGAAGATTTGATACATAACTAATGAAGATGAAACCTCCTTTTTCATAATAGATGCATTTCTTACATCCTGTGCTGTGCGTTCCAATATTTCAGAAATCTCACCACCAGTAGTAGAGGATTGCTGTATAAGTGATATTGTTCTTGTAAATAAACGAGAATCAAAACGGGATGCTAACAAAGTTAATGAATTATCCATTGAGACACCGCTAAACGAACCTTTGATGACGGATTTCACTTCTGTAGAAAGGATATCAAATTCAGGTTTTGCAGCATACCACATACCTTTATCCAAAGCCATACCCGCTTTTATATTTGAAGAAACAAGCAAAAGGAAATCAGGCAATGCTTGTTCAACCTTTTTTCTTCTGTCCTCTGCCTTGATTGATAGATAAGAGTTCACAAGAAGAAAGAGGACTACATAGCTTATAATCAAAGAGAGAATAAAAACTAAAAACCATAAGAAGAGTTCTGGAAAAACAAAAACACTATTTACAACTGAGGAGAACGAGCCATAAAGAAACGAATCATTTATTAAAATAACTGAGAGAACGATTGAAAAAAGCAATATGTTAACAATCAGGTAACCTGCAAATCCTTCTGAATTTATGGTTAATCCGGCAGTAGAAACCTTTTTAGTAAGTGACTTTATTTGTAGTCTATTAAAGAACAAACGGCCAACCAGATCAAAGATACTTTGTCGCGAAACCATCATAACACCTACACTAAATATTTAGGTCTTGAGCTCTCAATAATCCCCAAGAATAAAAACTGCACAATAGCAATAAATACAAATACGTAAAGCAAAAGGTTTGAAGGCAGCCCAGCTCTTCCTCCGCTAACTACTGAAAATAAAACTGTAATAAGGACAACACCTATTGAAGGAAGGATAATTCCAAAAACCATGAAAAACATGACCGTTGGAGTTAGTTTTTGCCCATATTCCTTTAATTGTATAAGCTGTTCCTTTGTAATCTGATCAAGAACAGAATCAAGTGCATCTCCAACATCAGCACCGGAAGATAAAGAATTTGAGATCTGCATTAAAACCCTTACAAAATAACCAGAAGGACATATCTGGGTAATTTCACGGATGGCCTGGCCCATAGGTGTTCCAACAGTAACCTTCTGAACAACCTTTGAAAATTCATTACTTGCAGCCCCATACCCTCCTGAAACCCCAACCATTGCATCAAAAAGTGGTACACCGGATTTCAATGCAATAACCAAATGCCTTCCAGCAAAAACAACCTCATAATCCAATTCTCTCTTTCTTTTTAACATCATAACCCTTGGGTACAGTCTAAAATAAAAGAAAAAGAAAACTAAGTAAAAAATAAAGAGTGGAATTAGCAATAAAACATTTAGAACTTCAAGGTTATTAAAATCAATAAACCTTGCTTGAATAAATAAAAATGCAGTGAGAACTAAAAGAGTGATTGAAAACATAAATGCAGAACCAATAACCTTTGTTAAAAATGCTTGTGGGGTTTCTTTCATATTAGCAAGCAAAAGTGTTTGTTTAAGGCCTGGAAAACGACCAGATAAACGCTCTGCAACCAAACTAAAAAAACCCATTTTTTTTGCCATATTATTTTTCCCTCTTCTTTCCAAAATATTTACTGATCAGTTCATCACTTAAACCTTTTTCTTTTGCAATTAGTTGTTTGGAATATGTTAATGCCTCGTATTTTGAAATATGCTTCCTTTCATAATCTTTATAAGTCTCAAAATCATGTGAATGTAAATAATAAAGTAAAGTTCCCTCATCAGTATTATTTATTTCAAAGAGAACATCGGTAGGCTCAGAAGTAGACTGAGACCCTCTTTCTGAAAGCTCTCTTGATGATGACTCAACTATAACTTCTACTTGTTTGGTAATTATCTCTTTTACTGAAGAAAATGCCTTGTGATAATTTGATTTTAGTTCCTCGATATTTTTATCTATTTTAGCAATAAGGGATTTCTTTTTCTCTAAATCCGGTGAATCCTTAAGTTTATTCCATTCACTTGTATGCTTTTCAAGAACAAAGGTTGTGGTTTTTGATATGTCCTCTGGAAGAAGCTTTACGATTTGTGTAAGGGAATCTACAAGTTTCTCATATGCTGCCTTTCGTGCAGTCAAATCATCACTTGAAGCCTTAGATGTTAAACTATAAAAATCAGACTTTACTTCAGATAATTTATGGGTATACCTTGTAACAAGAGAATCCTTTAAGTTAGATAACTCTTCAGTTTGAGTAGAAGTAAGTACATCAAACATCTTAGAAGAATAATCAACCTTCTTTGTTTCTGCCGCAGTTGGAGTGGTTCCACTTAGGATATTTTTCAAAACACTTATTTGGAGCTTGATCTTGTCTCTTTTTGCAACGCTCTTTTCCTTAAACAAAGATCTTGTCAATTCAAGCATTTTTCTTTTTACATCGCCAACATTTGCACTTTCACCCAATTGGGAATGCATTTGCTCCTGCATCTCAGAATATTTTTTGGTTGCAGCTTCATCAGGAGATTGAAGGATTGATGGAAGAGTTGGTTTCTGTTCTTCATGTATCTCTTGTTGCTTTGGTTCAGGTTCAAAAGTCTCTTCTTCAATTTTTTCTTTCTCAGCCTCTAATACCTGTTCTGGAGCTTTCGGTTTTTGAACTTGTTCTTCAATTTCATGTTTTTTTACGACTTCCGGCCTTTCAAAGGAAAACTCATCCTCGCCTTCTAATCTTTCCTTCGAAGACTTTTCTCTAGTTTTAATCTCAAAATCAAGGTCAGAATCTCCTGCAGGTGGCTTTGTCTCTTCAATATCAACTTGTTTATGCAACTCTACACTCTTAAGCGTAGTTTCAGTAGCTGATTTTACTCTTGATTCAAACTCTTTTATATTAACTAAAGGTGTTACTGTACTAACTGGTTCAGTGCCACCAAACAACCTAGAAGTTTCAACTATCTTTTCCATCCTAAGATATAGATTAAGCAAATCAGAATAGGCAAAATCCTCAATATCCTTAGGTGACATGTCAACTAAACTTTCAATAGATGAATCTAGTGGACACTGAACATGAGGCATTGCATCGTTCTCTATCCTTTTTGCAAGCAGAGTTGCAGATTCTAAATCCATATAATTCAACGATTAAAAACCCAAGGCTGGTCTTTTTTAACATACTTGAGTACTTCATCCGGATCCATATAATAATGAGAGATAATTCTTCCAACATCATCAACTTCTTCATGTCCATGCTTTACCATCCAGTCAAGAACATCTCTCTTTTCTTCAACATCAGAAGATATTTCCCTCTCGCTCATGCCAGCATAAAGTGAAAGAAGCTCGTGTAAACGTAATAGCTTGGCAGTTGCTTTGATTTTATCGGATTTTACATCCCATCTATATACAGTATTTAGCTTGCCCCCTTTCATAACTTCACTAAATTCTAAAGTTCTTCTTATATTGAATCTCCTATGTCTGAATTGAACAACAATTCCTGCAAGTGCATCAAGCATACCTTCTGGAAGATCAATTGGAGGGTTTGTTAAACGAGAGATTGTCTGCTCAGAGTTATCTGCATGCAAAGTAGCATAAACCGAGTGGCCAGTATGCATTGCCTCAAACAAGATTTCGGCTTCTTCCTTTCTTCTTACCTCTCCAACCAGTATTCTATCAGGTCTCTGTCTTAGAGCATTAACCATCAAATCAAGCATTTTGACTTCTCCTTTTCCTTCAGGATTTGCTTCTCTAACCACCATTGGCACCCAATGAAGAAAAGAAGGCAAAGTAAGTTCTCTTGTATCTTCAATACTTACAATACGCTGATTCGCTGGAATTAAACCTGCAAGTGCATTCAAGAAACTGGTTTTACCAGAACCAGTACCTCCACTTACAACAAGAGAAAGCTCATTCTGAATACAAAGCCATACTAATGCAGAAAGTTCTGAAGAAACTGTCCTTGATTTAATAAAATTGGTAATTGTCCAAGGATTCCTTGCAAATTTTCTAATAGTAATTGTATTACCAAAGTGTGAAACTGGAGATAAAGTTGCATTGACCCTGTCTCCGTTTGGAAGATGGGCATCAAGCATAGGAGTTAAAACGTTAATCTGCCTTCCAATTTTCCTTGCAACCATGGATGCATAGTCATATGTAACTGATTCTTCCTTAACAATTAAATTAGTTTTACACCAGCCAAACTTTTTGTGATAAACCCAAACATTCTCTTTTGAGCTGTTTATAGCAATTTCTTCCAATTCATCATCAGAACGAAGATTCTCAAGTTCTCCTAATCCAAGTGTGTTTTGCAATAGATAAACTGCAAGAATTTCAATATTGGCATCAGATAAATTAGGAAATTCACGCTTGAGGATGGATTTGCCTGTAGCCAAGAATTTCTTTTTAACGTCATTAAACTTCTTCGGATCCAAAATTTCGCTAATATCCAGGTTAACCTCTGAAACGAGCTCTGCCTTTAAGCTCTTTTCAAGCATTTTTTTTGTCCACTCATCAATACCAGGAATTGTAATTTCGTACGTTGGGACAAAATCATCTTTTTTCATTATCTTGACATCAACTGGAATACCCTCACTGCTAAATGAATATGATGCAAGTAATGCTGGTTCCATATATTGTGGCTCTTCTTGAGCAGGTGTTTCTTCCTTCTCTTCTTTATATTCAGATTCTTCTTTAGGAGTTTCATCTTCTGAGGTTTCAGGTTCTTCTTCTACTTGTTCCTGCTCTTCAGGTTGTTCTTGTTCTTCAGGTTCTTGTTCTTCTTCAACCTCTTCTTTTTCAGGTTCCTTATCATCATCTAGTTCAATTTTATCCATATCAGAAACTTGGTCTTCCTCTTCCTCTAAGCTTTCCTTAATTTTATCTTTAATATTCTTTCGTGGCATCCATGTCACCTAAGACAGTTATAATCCTACTTAACTTTAACAGATATATAGTTAGATATTTATAAAAGCTTACCTTTAAAGAAAAACGTGAGATCCATGAGAAAAATGGAATATGTAGAATATGAATTTCTCATACGAGAACTTAAAACTCTTATAAATAAAAGATTTGAGAGATTTAGAAAAACTGATGAAAATTTTTATATACTTAAAATCCAGGATAAAGAAATAGCAATAGATCTTGGAGTAAGAATGAATATTACAAAATACATTCAAAAAAGCGAAGCAGACTGGTTATGCGAAAAGATTGACAAGGAGCTTGACAATAAAAAAGTAGTTAATGTTGAGATTTATAAAAACGACAGGATAGTATCATTTGAGTTTGAATATGGATACCGACTTATTGTTGAATGCTTTGCAAAAGGCAATATAATACTTACAAAGGATGGAATAATCTTAATTGCACATACTGAAAGGGAATGGTCTACAAGAAAAATAAAAAAGGAGGAGGTGTACAAAGAACCTGATTCTATATCTACAAAAGAACTGGAACTTTCAGACAAGTATATAATTGTAAGTATGATAAAACTCCAACTTGGAAAAGCATATTGTAAATATATATTGGAAATGTTAAACATTGATGAAAAAAAACCAGGAAAAGAATTAACAAAAAAAGAAGTGGAAAGTATAGAAAATGAGATAGGAAGAATAAAAACTGATCCTCATCCATATTTATTGAAAGAGGATCAAAAAATAGTGGACTATAGCATAATAAAGATCCAAGAAAATGCATTTGAAACTCCAACCTTAAGTGAAGCTATTGATGAATATTACTGGAACAATAAGGAAGAGGAAAACCCAAAGCTTGAGAAACTTAAAAAAAGATTAATGGAACAAAAGGAAAAACTGATAGAAATTGAGGAACAGATGGAAGAGTACAAAAAAAATGGTGATGCGATTTACCAGAATTTTCAAAAAATAAACCTAGTTCTTGAATCTACAAAAGGAAAACGCATGGACGAATTAGAAAAAGAAATGAAGGTAAACAAAAAAGAGAAAAAAATAGAGATAGAGATTTAAGATTCTCTTGTAAGTAAAAAGTCTGAAAGGATCTTTTCAGCTTTTTTAGGTTTATCCACAACAACACCAATTACTGTTTGAGATCCGTCTCTTGAGAGTATTTGAACATTTTGAATGCTAATACCTGAATCTGCAAGAAGACTGGTGATACGATTAAGCTCGCCAGGCTTGTCATCCAATTTTAGAACAAGAACGCTGTCTTCTTCAATAGAGTAACCAGAACCAGTAAGAACCTCTCTTGCCTTGTCAGAATTTTTGATAGTAAGTACAATAACTGCTTTATTTCCTATAACATCAACACTAATTGATTCAATATTGATTTTTGACTTCCCTAGTACGTATGAAATATCAGATAAAAGTCCTACTCGATCATCTGCAACAATTGTTAAAGATTTCATAGATATCCCCCCACTAAACAGTATATATCTGAACATATGGAATGTTCTTAATATGTTTAATATCCTCATCATTTATAATATTTAGCCTAAGAGCTGCCTTAACAACACCTTCTCCCACTAAGTTTACTGATGAAAAATGTTTAAGTGCGTTTATAAGATCTTTTTCTGTGATTTTTGATCCTTTATAAAAAGATTGATAAGTTTTAAGATCAAGGCATCTTCCATCCTTCTCTTCAAAGATTTTACCTAATAAATTCTCATCACAAGCTGCAATTATTGTTCTACCATCGTTATTATGAATTTTAAGATACATAATAAAGAAAGGAAAAGTAAACTTAAAAAACAATTGGTATAACTTTTTCTCATCTAATTTGAATCCTGGTTTTAAGTTCCTAGCGAGGGGGAATCAGGAGGCCCGAGAGAACCGTGTTCTCTGGGCCCACGGAACGAAGAGTTCCGTCGGGAGACCTCGAACTGAAGGGGGACACTTCCCCCTGCGGGTTAGGTTGCAGGGGTGGCGGAGCGGTCAAACGCGGCAGACTCAAGATCTGATGTTCTATTCTCGAACGCGGGATTAGAAATCTGTTGGCCTAGCGTCTACACAGGTTCAAACGACCGCTTTCTTTATTCCTTATGTCTTCCAAGACAAAGAAAGCGGATGGTTCGCAAAGAAATTTGCATTTCTTGTGCGGATTTCATGAAAATCCTGTCCCCTGCATTTTGCAATTCTTGAATTGCGAAATAAGAGAAC
>DATDTS010000021.1:0-12493 GCA_035290745.1 Candidatus Bilamarchaeaceae archaeon
TAAAAAAGAAATACTCATAGGAACGAACAAAAAATTGCCTGGAGTTATAGAGATAACAGAGGAACTTGCTACGTTTATAGGTCTTTGGATTGCAGAAGGGTCATATAATTATGGACATGTAGTAAGAATTTCAACATCGGAAGACGAACACAAAAAAATCATTGATATATGTAAAAAACTCTTTGGAAATGCAAAGGCTTACAAAAAAGCTGGCACTAAAGGAGTTGATATTTATATACCATCAAGACCTTTGTATGTTTTGTTTAGATATTTATTTGGATTAAGAGACGGTGCAGAAAACAAAAAAGTGCCTGAAGTTGCTTTTGCATTTAGTAAATCGAATATGAGTGCACTTCTTAGAGGATACTTCAGCGGAGATGGAACATTTTACAAAAATCAAAGAATAGGGATTGTTGAGGCTAGTACAACAAGTAAACAGCTTGCAAATGACTTGCTTTATCTTCTATTATATTTCCAAATAGTTGCATCAAAATACCAAAAGAAAGAAAGAAAAGGTAAAGATGCTGAAAGGATTACGTTCTCAGGAAGCAAATGGCTAAGTAGGTTTTCAGAGATTGGATTTTTGGATGAAAAAAGAGCTCACAAATTGCAGGATTACATAAAAAGTATAAAATGGACAAGAAGCGAACAAATACCAATTTCAGGAAGATTAAGAGATATAGTAACTCAACATTTACCAAAATGGAGCGCTTCAGCAACAATTGGAAAACAAATGTTATCAAATTCAGAATTCTCTGAAGAACTTGAATTCATGGAAACAATAGAGAACGATGTTTACCTAGATCGAGTTGAGGAAATAAAAGAAGTAGAAAACGAAGAGTTTGTTTATGATATTGCTGTTGACCCATGCCAAAATTTTGTTGCAGGTGTAGGAGGAATATTTGCACATAATAGTGAGAAAAACGTGAATGAAGTCTTTGAAATTGCACGGAAAAGCGCTCCTGCAATATTGTTCTTTGATGAGATAGACAGCATTGGAAAAAGCAGAACATTACAATCCGATGATGTTGGACAAAGAGTTCTTACTGCTTTGCTCCAACAAATGGATGGTGGATTAAAGGGAAAACAACCAGTAATTGTAATCGGAGCAACGAATGTACCACAACAACTTGACCCGGCATTAATGAGGCCAGGCAGATTGGATAAAATTATTTATATGCATCTTCCAGATCCAAAAGCACGTGAAGCAATATTCAAGGTCCATCTAAAAAAATTGCCAATAGCAGATATTGATTATGCAAAATTAGTTGAAAAAACAAACAGGTTTTCAGGTGCAGACCTAAAAAATGTTGTAAATGAGGCAATTAAAATAACTGCAAAGGAGGCAACAGCAAAGGGTGTCGTAATGCCAGTAACTACTGAACATATAATGGAGGTAGTAAGCAGAGTGAGACCAAGTACAAGCCTTGCAAGTATGGATGATTATGACCAGTTTAGGCTAGACTTTGAAAGAAGGGTTGGCGCACAAAAAGAAGAGAAGAAAAAGGATGCGATAACATGGGACCAAGTCGCAGGACTGGGAAAAGTAAAGAAAGCACTACTTGATACAATAGAGCTTCCGCTTCTTCACGAAGAAGAGATGAAAGAACTGAAAATAAAACCTGCAAAAGGAATTCTTCTTTTTGGGCCTCCAGGCACTGGTAAAACTTTGATTGTAAAGGCAGCCTCAAGTGAACTAAAAGCATCATTCCAAAGCCTAAGTGGTGCAGAAGTAATGAAAAAAGGGTATACACAAGCGGTAATAGTTATTAAGGAAGTCTTCAACAGAGCAAGAGAAAACACCCCTGCAATAGTTTTTGTTGATGAAATAGAAACAATAGCACCCGCAAGAGGTGATTATTCCTCAGGTTTAACTGGGCAATTTCTTACTGAAATGGATGGTATGAAAGACTCGAAAGGAGTTGTTGTCATCGCAACAACAAATAAACCAGACCTCCTTGACAGTGCCATTCTAAGGCCAGGAAGATTTGACAAAATATTTTATATCAGTCCTCCAGATGCAGAAGGAAGGGGCGAGATATTCAAGATACATCTTGGAAAATTGGCTGAAAAGATTGACACGAATGAACTTGCAAAAGTCACTGAAGGATTTAGCGGGGCGGATATTGCCTCGGCATGTCAAAACTTAAAGATGAAGGCATTAGAACAAAAGATTGGTGGAAAAGAGATAAATATAACTACAAGTGATGCTGTTGAACTTTTATCAAAAAGAAGGCCTTCAGTAACGCCAAAAATGCTTGTTGAGTATGAAAAGTTTATCAAAGAATACGGGGAAAGAACCTAGTACTGTATCGATTTACAGTTGATTAATCAATAACAAAAACTATGGCGCTTACATTGGCGCCATTTGTTGGCGATTAGTTCTAAGTGTCGACTTTTATTTATGAGTGCCAACTTCTACTGATGCCTTTCTTATAACCGAGAGCTTTTTTTGGCTGTTTTTATCCACCAACCTTTTTTAGGACAACACAGCCTAATTTTCAAATCTAAAAACTTTTAAACCTAACAGGTAATAGCATCACATGACAGGTAATAGTAGCAAGTTGTTCTTGCTTTTCTTGACAATTTTAGGTTTAGTAAGCGCAGGATCTTATCTTATTATAATGGACGCTAGTTACAGCATGGATGATAGCATCTCAGCAAATCAAACAAAATTAGAGGCAGCAAAAGAAGCAGCAATAGATTTTGTGGAAACTTCCCAAGGAAATGAATTTGCACTAATGAAATTTCATTCATGTAATGATGGTGGGGATTATCGAACTGGAGAGATAAGAGTAGTGCGCGACTTGACATCAGACAAAGAATCATTAAGAAATTCAATAAACTCAGTTGAGACTGGCCCGTATACCCCAATTGCTGAAGCAATAGCTGAAGGAAGGAATTATATAAAAAATGAACTAAAGGGAAAGGGAACAATTATTTTGATAACTGACGGGGAAGAAAATTGCGATGGTGACCCAGTACTTGAAGCAAACAAAACATTTAGTGAAGGGATAGCAGTCATAAATGTTGTAAGCTATGCAATAGATCAAAAAGAGATTAAGGCAATGGAAACACACAAGGAAATTGCAAAGGCAGGTGGAGGAAAATATTATACTGCCCAAACTAAAGAGGAACTGAAAAGTGCACTTGAAGACATAAAAAAGGAACAGTCCACCTGTGGATTAGGATTGGCATTGTTTGGTTTGATTGGCTTGGCAATCTTCTTCAAGAGAAATTGATCATGGGTAATGAAAGAGCCCTTACAAAGACCTTTGGCACCCGAATCTTCACAAAACTTTCAAAAATATCGTGGCCTTCTTCTTCAAGCGATTCACATTCCTTTGAATTGATGCTTACAAACCAGGCATCTTCCTCATAATAAGTTCTTTTCTTAAGTTTGCTAAATGGATGAGATTCGTCTTTTAGAATTTTGTAAAGAATGTCTGGTATTGAGTTTTCCTTGTCTTCGTATTTTTCAATATCCCATTCAACCTTCAAGTTGGGGATGTCGATTGCCTCTTTCGCAAACGAAAATGAATCAAGTTTTGTTAGGGAATTAAAAATAAAATTAGTACTTTGAACCTTCTTTCTCTCAAATGGTTCTGGGAAAACCATATTATCGCCAAAATATTAACACAATTGTTATATTTAAACATTTGTAAACTTATTTATAAAAATGGAAAACACAACCTTGTTTCGTATTATAGGCCTAGTATTTATGCTTGCTGTTATCGGATATGTGTTATTTACTAAGGATGATAGGATCAGAATGAATGATCAGAAGCAAAACATAAGCGAAATACAGGATATATACATTCGAGCGCTTGCAAGTTTTGAATATGATGTAACTGAAATTACTGTAAAAAAAGGAATTCCTGTTAGACTTCATTTTACTGCGGATCCAAAAGTTGGGTGTGGAATGCAGATTGTTATCTATGGATTAGATGTGAGCACAATCTCAAGACAAGGGAAAGAAAGTGTTGTTGAGTTTGTTCCAGAAAAGGAAGGGGTTTATGAATACAGTTGTGGTATGCGTATGATGCCTCCAGGAAAATTGATTGTTACTTCCTAAATAAAATTTGAAATCTAAAAGTGAAAACATGACAAAATTTAGTTATTTGGTTGTGACTCTTATTCTTCTATTTGGTTGTATTGAAATAAACCCAAACAAAAATGAGACTGATATGGTCATTTCAAGTAGCATTCCCTCCGAGAATATTCAACTTACAGATGAGTCAGTTTTTTCACTTGAGGCAAAAGAAGTTGTACATGACATAGCTGGAAACAAAGTGCAGATGTTTGCATATAACGGCCAAATACCTGGACCTGGTCTAAGAGTAAAACAAGGCAGCACAGTGTGGATCAATTTTACAAATTTGATTGACTACGAAACAACAGTCCATTGGCATGGTATAAGGCTTGAAAATAGATATGATGGCGTTCCGAACGTAACACAAGAGGCGGTTGCACCAGGGGAAAGCTTCCTTTACAAAATAGATTTCCAAGATGAAGGAATGTATTGGTATCATCCTCATGTAAGAGAGGAATTCCAACAGGAACTAGGCCTTTATGGGGTCATAATAGTTGAACCAAATGAAACAGATTATTTTGATCCTATTGATTTGGAAGAGATAATTGTTCTTGATGATATTCTAATGAAAGACGCTTCAGTATACCCTTTCCCAAATGAGGTAACTGATTTCGCACTTATGGGTAGGTTTGGCAATGTTATTTTGATTAATGGAAAGACAGATTATCAATTGACTGTCAAAAAGGGAGAGAAAGTCCGCTTTTATTTCCTTAATGCTGCTAACGTCAGACCTTTTAACATATCAGTTGAAGGGGTTCAAATGAAGGTTATTGCAACAGACGGCAGCAAGTTTGAGAAAGGATATCTTGCTGATTCTGTTGTGATAACCCCTTCGGAAAGATATATAGTTGAAGTTGCATTTGATGCAGTTGGAGAATTTAATATAGTAAATAAGAACAATCTGAAGAGGTATGTGTTGGGAAAGATTGTTGTAGAAGATTCGGATGCAATGCCAGTTTCTGTAAGTGAAAACATCAATCAGGATATAATCACTGAACTTGAAAGCTACAAGCAATACTATGAGAAGAAACCAGATTTCGAATATGAACTGACTGTTGATATTAAAGGTATGATGGGAAGTGGAATGATGGGTATGATGGATCACAGTGAAGATGGCATGGAATGGGAGGATACAATGTTTATGATGAATCGCAACTCTGCAAGTGATCGTGTCACCTGGATAATCAAGGACAAAAAAAATGGAAAGAAAAACATGGATGCAATGCAACAAATCCCAAAAGGAAAACCTGTAAAAATAAAGGTTGAAAACTTGAAAAACTCAGTGCATCCGATGCAGCATACAATTCACATTCATGGAGCACAATTCCTTGTACTAGAAACAAACAATTTTAGAAACGAAAATCTTGCATGGAAAGATTCTGTGAACATTCCAATTGGAGGATCAGCTGAACTTCTTGTTGAGTTCCCAAATGAAGGTGAATGGATGATGCACTGCCACATAGCTGAACACTTGAGCTCTGGTATGATGACCTCTTTTGAAGTACAGTAAGATTATTTGAACGACCAATTTTCTATCGGAAGTTAAATTTGTATGTGTCAGAGACATTAGATAGATTTTTAATAAGAGTTGTCTTTAAATGTTATATGTGTAAGCAGAAATTTTGGTGGAATAAATGTCTGTATTGAGAAGAAAAGTTTGTAAGTCTTTTACTAGATCGCGGGATTCAAGAAGAAGTCCGAAAAACAAATTTTTTATGGCTGTTTTTACTTTGTTTACTGGTTGTGGGCAAGATGAAAGTTTGACGAGTAATAATGTTGCAGATGCTGGTACTACGGATACTACTCAAATACCTTGTGAAGTTCCAGCTTTCCAAGTAGCTTCAAATTCAAAACCACTAGAATCTTTTCTTAGGAACCCAACTGAAACATGCGAACTTGCAATTCTTCAATTCAGTTGTGAAGACTTATGTGAAACATGGTCACATTCAAAGATTCCGGGTGCTTGTGAACCATATTCTTATCCAAAAATTGAGGATAGCTGCTCTCCAGCAGATGGCAGGCGTCCATTTGTTCCACTTCGTGACTCAATTCTAGTAAAACTTAGTGATATAAAAATTAATTTGACCAAGCTAATACTCATGTTTAGAGGTGAAGCTCATTTGTTTAGTGATCGGGATGCTGGTGCTCGACCAGCACATGCAGAGGTTTCTGCTGGATCAGTTAGAAAAATAATAAATGTTGGGGCTGCTACTTATTGCAGTAGAGATAATGTTAGTAATGTCCAATTTGACTCAACAGAAGTTGGGATAGATCCGGAAGGAGTAGTAGTAACATTCAAACCACTAGATAATGGCTCAATACAACTGGATAGTGTTGAAATAACCTCCTGCTATGGTGCCCAATAATAATCAAAGAATCCTCGCTTTTTTCCCATCAAAATAGATGTTTTCTTCAAAACGTGCGCCAAAATCCTTGTAATAAACCCCGGGTTCGATTGCTAACACTGATTTTTTTAACGGGTCTTTTGACTTTAGACTTAATCTAGGAGCCTCATGAACATCGAGCCCCAAACCATGACCAATAGCATGGATTTGTTTAGGCAAGTTGTATTTTAAAAAAAGCTTATCCGAAAAACGTGCCAGATCGAACCCTTTTGAAAAGTCCGGAAATTCATCCAAAATATCAAAAAATATTGATTTTAATTTTGAATATGCTTGCTCTTTTTTTTCATCTTTCTTTAGAAAAAAGCATCTTGTTAAATCAGCATTATATTTTTCATATTTCACGCCATAGTCAATCAAAACATAATCTAATAACTTTTTATTTGAAGTGTGGTGATGAGGAAAGGATGAATTCCTGCCAGTAGCAACAATAGGTTCGAATGCAGGAGAAATGCCTTTTTCATATGTTTTAGCAAGAAGAAATGCACGAACGTCATTTTCAGTTCTAAATTTAGAAAAATCTAAACTATCAAACAATTTTTTTGTTATTAAAACTGCTTTTTTTATCTTTGATACCTCATCACTTGATTTTGGGATTCTGAGACTTGATAATTTATCTGAATAATCAACAAGCTTTGTAAACTTTGATAAATATTTGAATAAACTAACCGAAGTTGATCTCGCATCAAAATAAGTTTTTTTTGATTTTAGGTATTTGGCTAAATCTTCTAATTGTTTGTAGACAACAACTTTCCCCTTAAATTTCTCTCTTGCAATTTTCTCATTTAATTGGGGGACAAAAAGTGTCTTTTTGCCTTCCTTTAAAAGAAGAAAAGAATGGTCAATATCAATCTGACTAAGGTAAAAAAAATTAGAGTTGAACTCTTCACCACGATACAGCAACAAAGGATAATCCATGGGATTATAACAATAAAAAAATATAATAATAGACTAGTCGCATATATACAAATATGGAAGCCGTCAACAAGGAGAATTATAACTCAAAAGTACTTGTTGAGATGTGGACGGATTTTATTGATTGGGATAAAAGACGCAGTGGTGAAAGTGGATTCCTTGTTAAAATGTTAAAAAAAGTTAAATGCAAAAAAGTCTTTGATGCTTGCCTTGGTGATGGTGTTGACTCGATCTATCTAATAAAGAGTAGTTTTGAAGTCACAAGCAACGAATTAGATAATCTTTTTATTGCAAAAGCAGATGAAAATGCCAGAAAAGAAGGGGTTGAGCTGTGCATTACAAGATATGACTGGAGAGAATTACACAAACACTTTGGAGCAAATTATTTTGATGCAGTTTTATGTTTGGGAAACTCATTAACTTATCTCTTCAATAAAGAGGATCAGCTTCATGTACTTAAAACCTTCAGGTACATGCTAAGAGAGAATGGAATACTTATTGTTGATGAGAGAAATTACCAGTATTTTTTAGACAACAGAAAAGAGATTATTAAAACAGGGGAATACAGGTACACGCAAAAATATGTTTATTGTGGAAATACTGTTCATGCAAAACCAATTGAGATTTCTGACAAGCACGTCAAAATGGAGTATGCAAATGAAAAAACTGGAAAGAAAGGATATTTGATGCTTTACCCATTCAAAAAAGGTGAACTCCTCTCTTTATTGAAAGAAGCAGGATTTACAAAAGTTGAGCAATATTCTGATTACAAGAAAAAGCATGATGAAAATGCCGATTTCTATCAATATGTGTGTTTAAAATAGCTAGACAAATTTCAAACGAGATCTTGTTCTAAGGCTAATTATTTTCTTTTTCATGTTTTTTAGTTTCTTCTTAAGGTAGAAATCACTAGTACATACAACAATATCTTCGTTCTCCTTTGAATATTCAACAATCCAATCATCTGCTGATTTTGGAGAATTAACAACGGTAACTTTATAGCTATCCAATAGTTTTAGAGCAAAACGTGCTGCTGCACCTTCTTTTCCTTTTCCGGTTGATAAGTTTTTTAACTCTGAGACTATGTTGGTCGAAACAATAAGTTCATAATTAACCGATATCAATTCCTGAATTTGCAAAAAAACATCTATCTTAAACTGATAGGGGATCAAAAGAAAATTAGTATCCAGAATAACCTTTTTCATATACTTTTTTAAAGTAGAAAATTATTTAAGGCTAGAAGAACAGATATCAAGTATGGATGATGTTGAAAAGGCAAAGGAACTTCTGAAAAATAGGAACTACCTGGAAGCCGCAGAACTAATAGAAAATTCATTAAAAAAGAATGAGAATGACGAACTGTGGTATTTACGAGGAATCATCTCACTCAAATTGAAAAGCTACGATTATGCACATGAATGTTTTGAAACGGCATATTGGATAAACAAAAAGCCAGAATACCTCAAAACAGATGGAATGGCTTATATGGAAATGCTCGAAGTAGAAGAAGCAATAGAAAAGTTCAAAGAAGCTAATGAGATAAAAGAGGATGCTGAGCATTATTTTTTCATAGCTGTATGTTATATGTTTCTTAATGACGACAAATCAAAAGAATTCCTAAAAAAGGCTTATGAAATGAACAAAGATAAGACAGTTAGATTGCTAAAGGATTTTTTTAACTCCTTTTTTAGAGATAACCCAGAAGTTGGTCAAAAAACAAAAGAGATGATTGAGGAAAAAATAGATGAATACAGCTGAGTTCTAGCAAAAAATGAAAGATAAATTAGCTAATAAATGGTAGGGAGATCAGAATGCCCGAGAGAACTTTGTTCTCTGGGCCCATTGAACGACCAATTGAACAACAGTTCAATGGTCCACTGAAGTTTCATTTCAGCAGGAAGTTCAATAGGGCACCCTTTAAAATGAGATGGCGCCCCTGCGTTTTAGGGAGTAAACCTTTTTTAATCTAAGTATATACAGTTATTTACTAATTATCTAATGAGGTGTATTCATGAGAGTAGTTATATCAGACCCAAAAACGGGAAAAAGCTACCAAAAAGAGATACCTGCAGAGCAGGATGTATCACTTGTTGGGAAGAAAATAGGGGAGAAGATTGATGGTGGCCTTTTTGGAGCCGCAGGGTATACCCTGGAATTTACTGGAGGCAGTGATAAAAGCGGATTTCCAATGAGAAGGGATGTTGTAGGGGCAAGAAAGGGCAAAATCCTCCTAACAAAAGGAGTAGGCTTCAAGACAAAAGGAAGCAAAAAGAAAAAGAAGGGGGAAGGGAAAAAAATATTGAAAATACCAAAAGGACAAAGAAGACGAAAGATGGTCCATGGTAATACCTTTTCAGCTGAAATTATGCAAGTAAACTGCAAAGTAACTACATGGGGAGCCAGCCCGCTTGATCAGTTGTTCCCTAAAACAGAAAAGAAGAGCTGATAGATTGCAAGCAGAAGTTAATATTGGACTATTAGGTCACGTAGATCATGGAAAAACAACATTAACAAAAGCATTGACTGGCAAATGGACAGATACTCACAGCGAGGAAATTAAAAGAGGAATATCCATTCGACTTGGATATGCAAATACAAATATTTACCATGATAAAAAAACAGAAGAGTTCTCATTAGAAAAAAAAGACTCAAACGAACTTAAAAGACGAATTTCATTTATTGATGCACCTGGCCATGAAACATTAATGACAACCGTAATTTCTGCCTCAAGTATACTTGATGGTGCTCTTTTCCTTATTGCAGCAAACGAAGAGTGTCCTCAACCACAAACAGAAGAACATTTAATGGTTCTGAACTCAGTTGGAATAAAAAACATTGTTATTGTACAGACTAAAATCGATTTGGTTACAAAAGAAAAGGCTATTGAGAGCTACAAAAAAATAAAGGAGTTTGTCAAAGGATCTGTAGCAGAAGATGCAAAAATAATTCCGATTGCAGCGAATTACGGTATAAATATACCGGAATTAATAAAAGTTATAGAGGATAGCATACCAACTCCTAAAAGAGATGACAAAGCAAAATTACGAATGTATATCTCAAGATCGTTTGATGTAAATAAACCTGGAACACAGATAAAAAAACTTAAGGGTGGGGTAATTGGTGGTTCGATCTTGCAAGGAACTTTAAAAGTTGGTGAAGAGGTTGAACTTAAGCCCGGCATAAATACAAAGGATGAATCAAAACCACGTTCACTTGTTTTCACAGTTAGATCATTAATGGAAGAGACAAATGTATTAAAAGAGGCAAAACCTGGTGGTTTGATTGCAGTAGGTACGGATATTGATCCATCAACAACAAAAACAGACAGCTTGGTTGGGTCTGTTGTTGGTCATCCAAAAGAGTTGCCAGAAGCAACAAATAATATAACAATAAAATATGAAACACTGAAAAGAAAAGACGTAAATCTAGGTGGATTAAAAGAAGGGGAACCGATTGTAGTAAACGCACAAACAGCAACTACTGTAGGAGTTGTAGTAAAAATACACAAAGGAAACGTAACAATAAAATTAAAGAAGCCAATAATATTAGAAAAAGACTATAAAATAGCCGTAAGTAAAAAGGTAGGTCAGAGATGGAGGCTTGCTGGTTGGGGAAGACTTTAATAACAAATCATTTAAATTGTTTTTAGCTCTTTTTAGGTTACTCGTGAAGTTACTATTCATGTTGGAGTGAATTTGAACTACTAGTTCAAATTTTCCTATCATATTTATGCTGGGGTCGCCTAGTCCGGTAGGGCGGCAGGTTGCTAATAAACTTTTTTGGGATGCCTAAAAAGTTTAATCAAAAAATGTGGAAACCTGTTGCGCTTCGGCGTTCGAGTACCACCTTTTTTCTTTGGGAAGAAAAAAGTGGTCGAAAAAGTTCAAATCTCTCCCCCGGCGTTTTTTTTAATTTTCACGAGAGCTACCGCACTAATAAAAAGTTACTTCAAATATTGCTCCTTGGCCTCTTGTTATGTTCAAAACAAGCTGTGTACTTGGTTCAACAAGTGCTAAAAAACCATTAACTGCTTCTAAGGTCTCAGTTCTGTTATCATGACGAACTTCCAAAGACATGTCTCCTTCCCCATATAAGATGGCAGGATTCCTAGGACGAACATGAATTTGATCACCACTTATTGCTTTATACAGTTCTACTCCCAAAGGAATTCCATTTGTCTATGGATCAATTAAAGGAACCATAGTATTAGGTCCACTTGCGCCTGAAGCAGGTGGCCTACCAAGAAGCACCATATTGGAACCTGGAACTTCTATTGGTATAGTAGCCCTTAGTACAATTGGATCAGTTCCTAATGTTTGGATAGCACCAACTTGAACTGAGCCTAATCTGTCAGATAAAAGCAAACTATAATTTGGTGCAACAAGAGAATAACGTGAGCCAAACCAAAAAGGAACTGTTGAAACAACAACAAATGAGGATTTTGTGTCTCTTCTGTCTTCTGCTTCAAATGAGAACATATGAAGTTGCCTTCCAGAACCTCTTTGAGCAACAGAAAGCCCATACTCACCCGCTTTTCCATGCCTATTGGCAAATTCCCTAATCCCTGGTACTCTCTGTGGTTTTTCATCAAATTGCCTTAATATAACCATAAATAAAGTGTGTATCAAAGTATTTAAAAGTTTTACTAAATGGTAAAAAAAGGTTAAAAGAAAAGAATTAGAAATTAATATTCACTAACTCAACTAAATCATCAAGGTCAATCCCAGATTTAGCTGCCGTATATCCCAACTTAACTAACTTAATAGCATGGTCTTGATCCATTCTATCCCCCCACCAACAATTCCCTAAGAAGAATTGTTATAATAGACATAACTGACAAAATTTAAAAGGCTTGATGAAAAATAATTATTCTTTCTTGAATGAAAGGTAACCAAGGACAAACATAACAACCCAAAATATACCTAATAGAAGGAATAAATTTGGATCATTAAGAGGAAAATAAGCTAAGACCGCAATCGTCCCAAGGATGACAATGAGTATAAATAAAAACTTAAAGCCTTTTGGATTTTCTTCACCCTTTTCCTCACATTTACATATTTCTTGTTCACATGTAGGACATTCA
>DATDTS010000022.1:0-26367 GCA_035290745.1 Candidatus Bilamarchaeaceae archaeon
AGGGGATGTGCCTGCCTATAAAATTTTATATAGTGAAGGTGAGGAAGGTTCAGAAATAGATTATCTCCAAGTCTTTGCGGTCAAAGATAATGATGGTTATATTATAACATACACTGCTCCTGCTGAGACTTTCGATAAATATTTGCCAGAAGCAGAAGCAATTATGAGGTCGTACAGATTAACATGAGAAATAAGCCTGAACTTAGGAATCGATGGATAAATGCATTTGCAATGCTGTTGGTTATTGCATCTACAGCTTTTGCAACCTCTACACTTACTGTTGAGGCGCAGGGTGACGGTTATGTGGATTCCTATCCATCTGGAATATTATGTGGTGCAGCATGTGTTGAAAGTTACAGCACTGGAACTGTTATGACCTTGACAGCGCATCCGAATGAGGGAGCAACGTTTACAAAGTGGGGGGGTTGCGATTCTTTCAGTGGAACAACTTGTACTGTTGACCTTGCTAGTGACCGAACAGTTGTGGCAACCTTTTCAGGTGAAGTTAAGTCCGAATATAATCTCCGCGTTTACAGGACAGGAAGTCCAGGGGTGGTTAGATCAGATCCTTTTTCAATTTATTGCGGTTCTATTTGTGTTTATGATGAGGCTAAGTTTGATGTTGGATCAGTTGTAAAAGTAATTGCTACTCCAAATCCAGGATATAACTTCATAGAGTGGAGTGGGGATTGCTCTGGTACATCATCAATATGTATACTTACAATGGATTCTGGAAAAACAGCAACTGCAACTTTCGGTGTTGGAGAGGACGACACGAGTTCCACCCCAAAACTTACTATTCAAAAAACTGGGGAAGGAACTGGAACAGTGACCTCTGATGACAAGAAAATAAACTGCGGAACTTCCTGTTCTACAAGCTATCAGCAAGGTACTCCAGTCACCCTTACTGCAACTTCCTCTCCAGGTTCAACGTTCAAGGGCTGGAGCGGTGGATGTTCTGGTAAAAAAACAACTTGCTCAATTACATTAGACTCTGCTAAAACAGCCATTGCAGAATTCTCAACAACAGTTTACACTTACGGTCTGCGGATAACAACTTCAAAAACACCGAAAGGAGGAGGAAAGGTTGTTTCAACTGATGGGAAAGTTAACTGCGAAAACTGCAATGTACAGATTCCCGAAGGTTCAAATGTGACACTTACTGCAATTTCTTCTTCAGATTTTGTTATTTTTGACAGTTGGGCTGGTGATTTCTGCAATGATATAAAAGAACCAACATGCACTTTTACAATGCCGGACATAACAAAATCAGTTCATGCAAATTTCAAAGCACTTTATATAGTATCAATTGAAAACAACGGTCCTGGAAAAGGGGTTGTTAAATCCAAGGATGCATTAATAGATTGTGGAGTTAATTGCTCAACCATTCAGGTTGAAGGAACAGAAATTATCCTTGAGGCGACTCCTGAGAGACGGTCAATTTTTTCTGGATGGGAAGGTCCCTGCTCGTCTGGAGGAAGCAGGTCAAAGACTTGTACTGTTTTATTCAATGCTGACAAGAAATTTATTGCCAATTTTGATCATTATATGCTTCCTCTCATAATCACAAAAACAGGCCCAGGGAAAATTTCATCTGAGGATAATAAAATCAACTGTGGTTTTACATGCAACACAAAATATATTTTAGATTCTGTAGTCAATCTAACGCAAATCCCTGAACCAAATTCAAGGTTCAAAGGATGGGGCGGAAAATGTTCCGGACTCGGGACATGTTCTGTTACCATTGAAGAAATGAATAATACTGTTTCAGCTAAGTTTTTACCACTATACTCACTTACGGTTGTCAACAAGTACGGTGGAATTGCAAAAACCTCTTCAGGTATTTCTTGTGGTGATAGCGGTTCCAAGTCAAACACGGCAAAAAACTGCAGTTTGCAGGAACTTGAAGGTGGAACAACTGTTGAAATCTTGCTTGAAGGAGGGAATTCTCCACAGTGGGATGGATGTGATAGTAGGATAGTAGATGTTTGTATCATACAAATGAACCGCAATAAAGAAGTTACAATTTCAATGTCTTCTGCAGAAGAAGCATCCCTTGTTAAACAGGCTCTAAGGAATGTATTTACCCAAAACCAAGGTGTGCAATCTTTTGTAGAAAATGAAAACAACCCTCCATTTACGAAAACCTTGCAGGATTTGCAGGCATTAAAGATGGGACATAATTTCCAGGAAGTAGAAGGGTGGATACGTGACAATTCCCAATGGTATATAGATCAGGGAGGCATTCAGGCAGTCATTGATAATTGGGAAAAGGGAATTGCAAAACAGGTATTGCTTGAAGTTTTTGCTTCGGAAGTTTTACAATATCCAACTTTAGCTGCTTTCCTTGCTGATGAAAGCCAGAAACCTTTCCAGTCTGCGCTTTCTGATTTGAAATTTGGAAGGGATGGCGGAGGAAAGGATGGGTTAAAAAGCTGGATAAGCGCGCCAGCAAACAGGCAATGGTATTATGATGCAACTGGAATAGGTGCACACATTGCTGAGATTGAGAAGCAGAAGCTTGAAGCTGAAATTGCTGCAAAGAAACCAATAATCAATAGTATTTCACCTGAGGGCGGTAAGATAGGAAACCCTGCAAAGCTTGTTGGCAGGTTCTATGATGTACAACTTGTTACTCTGAATGGGAATCCAGTTTCTTTTATACCTGATTCTGAAAGTCTGATAACCCTTCCAAATGTAAAATGGGGATCTGATCCAGAAGGAGTTCGTATCAATACTCCTGGAAATGTGAAAGTGATTACAAAGTGGGGTGAAGCAGAATCAAAGCTTATTTCGCCTGCACAACCAGTTCTTTTGAACGGAGTTGGTGAAAAAGAAGAGTGCTTTCCTGGTGTTGGAATGGGGTGTAAGGGTGGAGGCGACATACAGGGAATCCTGGCATCTATCGGGACACAGATTGGCTGCCCTGAAACAAAGCCTGATGGCCAAAAAATCTGCTGGATTTCTACAGGTAGCATTGCTCACGACAACTGTTGCGTTCAGCACCCTTCAGGAAAGAAGTGTGGCGGCCCTGGAACAGATGGAAAACCAGCCGGCGACAATAATCACGATGGAAGTTGCGTATCTGAATTGGATCAGGCAATTTGGGACACATTCTGGCGTAAGGCTTGGAAGACAAATTATTTCCCAGGTGAGGAGTTCGACCTTACTCCAAGTGGAACAAGCCGAAGCAACCGTTATCCTGGTGGAGAGGCTGTCTCAAGTCTTGAGTTCTGTGCACCATCTGGCCACGAAGTTCGTGAACCTGAATTTGCAGCATATTGCTGTTCTGGAAGTGCCAACGGGAAGAAATGTAATTAGCCCCTTTCTATTGTGACACTGATTTTTATATCTTTTGCAACCTTATATTAACTATGTTGCTACAGGAAAAACCTGAACCAGTAAGAATCACTTTTTTAAATGCAATTGTCCCAACCAGAAGATCAAAGGTTTATTGTTATCGTGGTTTAGAAGCAAAGGATTGCGCTACGACTGCTTTAACAAGATTAGAACCTACTGTATTACCAATTGCTGAAGGGCCATATCGGGATGAAGGTGAAAGAGTAGCTGAGTTAAAGGAAAGAGTAGGTGGTAACCCAACTAGACTTCTTGATCTGCTAACTTCTTTACTTTTATTAACTCCAGGTAATGATCCTACTGTTGCGCAAGCAGTTGCAGGTTTTAGCACTTCTTTTTCTGCAGATCATATTCATCAGAGTGATGTTGTTTTAACTCCTGGTGCCTTTCTAATGCATAGCAGTTCTGAAACTGGACAAAACTTAGTTATGACAAGAGAGGAAGAAGAACTTGCAGTATTACTTATAGCTTTGTTAAGATTACACGGTTATCCAGCTTTTTTATCTCAAGTTAAATTAGATCTAGCTCAAGGTGGAGACACTACTATGGTTAGTTCAGGTGTTTGTGTCTTAGGCAATGAAGCAGCACCTTTAATCAATGTTGTGATGGGTCCAAAATCACACCAACCTTTTGATGAGATTATGCTATATAATGATACAACTGTTGGTAACATTCTGGAACGTTTAAGACACTTAAATGTAGTAAAAGGAATTAGAAGAGGACTTCAAAATCTTAGTCTTTCTTTAGAAGATGCTGTAAGAATGACAAGATCTCTTGCAGAAGAAACAAGACCACAAGATGACTTAGACCATTCTGTTTTACATAGGTTAACCCTAGAACTAGCATCTTTATCTGAAATAACTGATTTGCAATTTCCTGTGCCTGGCACCAGACTTAATTGATTTTTTCAATTCTCCAGAAACTACAGTGATTACAGAAAGATTTTTATTTATTTGGCAATATTATTAATAATAAAAATATTGAAAAAAGGTGGAAATATGGAAAATGTGAATGTGACTTTCTCTATACCTGCAAAATTAAAACAAGAAATGAATCAATTTTCTGAGGTTAACTGGTCTAGAACTGCTGCAGAGCTTTTAGAGGAGAAGATAAAGAGATTAAAGATTTTGAAGCGTTTGGATAAATTATTAGATGGTAGCGAATTAACAGAGCAAGATGTTGAAAAAATAGCAGAAAAAGTAAAAACAGGAATTGCAAAAAGACACGGGTTATAAACCTATGAAATTTGTTTTAGATGCCAACATATTGTTTGCAGCATTTATAAGGCAAAGGTCAGACATAAGAAAGATACTTCTCTCTACAAAAATAGAATTATATTCCCCAGAGTGGATTTTGGAAGAGTTTGACAAGAATCAAGAAGAGCTTGTTAAAAAAATGGATAATAAGGATAATTTTTTAGAAACAAAAGAATTGTTATTTTCCTTCATAAAGATAGTTCCTAAGGAAATGTATGAGGATTATATTCACGTCGCTCAAAAAGAACTTGGAGAAAATTTAAAGGACGTACCTTATATAGCGCTTTCTTTATTCCTATAGCCATCCAACTAAGTTTTTCGGATTGGGAATTTTGTTTTTCAGAGGTTGGATGGCTAGCTCTGATCCAGATTTCTTTTCTGGATCAGTATAAATGCTGCTTTATGGTCAAATGACAGTGAGCTAAAAAAACAAAAATTGGTTAGACTGATAACAACACGTGAAATGATTGAGATGTTTTTAGACTATTAAGTCTACCCACCAAAAACTACAGTAATTATCTCTACTTTATCCTTATCACTAACCTTTGTTGTTTCTGGGACTAATTTTCCATTCACTTTTATGATTACTTCTTCACGTCTTATTCTCTCTTTTTGAAGAAAATCCTTAATCATACCTTTGAATTTAACTGATTTAGATTTGTTGTCAAATGTTACTTTCATTAAAGGATTATTATTGCAAAACAAATAAAAACCGTGATAATGCAATATACCTATGGTACCAAAAGCATATCCAAAAGAAGTTACTTTTTCTATTGATAATGTCGGAAACGTTCAATTCAAGTTAACCAGTTCGAAACTTTTCATGTCTTACATATCCATAATGAACCCAGACCTTTCTCTTTTCTTATCAATTCAAAATGAACTTGGGACAAGAGAAGAATCTTTATCCTTTCCATTTAATAATTTTTACTTATACTCGGGAGAGAACACGGTAAAAATAATAGCTAGGAACAAGGATGGTACATTAATTGCAGAATCCAGAGAAGCTGTTTTTGTTCCAGACATAACTGTTTTTGATATCAAAGGCATCAATTTTATTTTAGAAGGTGATAGTAAACTTTATCCAAGGGATTTGATTGCTAACATAGCTGATATAATTGAAACTATGAATCTGTTTCTTAATGAAAAGCACAAAATAAGAATTGTAGAAATAGAAAAAGGAGATTCAGATAACATGTACGCATCTCCGCTTCCAGATTATTCTGATCGTGAAGGTTGGGGGCTAGGAGGTCAATCGCATTACTTTAAGCGTACTAGAAATGAGATATTGGAAGTTTTTTGGCATGAATGTGCTCATTCGTTCGGGTTTCAGATCGGGTGGCCTGATCGTAATTATACGAGTCTTGAACCTTCCGAATCTTCAACGGATATATGGGCTTTTTTTGAAGCAAGTTATAATAGGCTTGGAGAACAATCAGATGAGAATAAATTATTTGCAATTTTTGATGAGTCAAATTATCAGAACATCCCGTCCGAGCATGGTCATCCCCATGCCGATCCACAAGAACTTTTCGCAAGTGCTTCTCACGTCCTAAAAAGTTTTCCATTAAAATTCATGCAAAAGGCATCTCAATTAAAACCTGAGGAAAGGGAGAAAGTAATAGAGGTTGCCAAATTCGTTGTAGAACGTTATCTTGAGCATCAGAACTGTCCAAAAAATTTCTTTGATCAGAACCTGCTTGAGTATTTTGGTGTTAAAACAAAAGATCCGGTGATAATAAAATAAGGGATTTGACTTTATAGCTCTAAAAACAAAGGCTTTTTATTTACTTTTGAACTTATTTGTGGTTGGTGGAGTCATGGAAAAAGTTACAATCTCAAAGAAAGAATATGAAGATTTACTCAGATATAAATACATATTAACAATCGTAGAAGATGAACTTCATGAAAACCAGTTTAAAGAAGAATTTGTTCAAAAAACAGAACAAATAAGAAAAGATATGGATAATGGCAAGAAAATCAATTTTAAATCAGTTGAAGAAATGGATGAATATTTAAAAGAAAGTGGATGATCCGGTGATTGCCTGTATTATGAGATGGATCAGAGCGAAGATATAGGTAGCCACGTTTTGATTTTTGAGATTAAACAGAATGAAAAAGTAGTCCGCTTTATTAATTTTGGTCACCATGATGATGTTTATAGGTGAATATTTATGAAAATCTTATCAATTTTTGGAAGGGAAATCCTGGATTCAAGGGGAAACCCAACAGTTGAAGTTGATCTAGCTTCAAAAAGAGGAATTGGCAGGGGAGTTGCACCTTCCGGTGCTTCTACTGGCATGCATGAAGCAGTTGAACTAAGGGATATGGGAAACAGGTATTTGGGAAAAGGGGTTCAGAAAGCAGTTGATAATGTAAATGAAACAATTGCAAAAGAAGCAAAGGGAAAGGATTTCAAAAGTCAGAAAGAATTTGATGATTTTTTACTTAAGTTGGATGGAACATTCAACAAATCAAATCTTGGTGCAAATGCACTTGTTGCAACATCAATGGCTTTTTTTCGTGCATTTGCTTTTGAACAAGGTAAGGAAGTTTGGGAATTGTTGGGAGGAAAAAGAATTCCCCAGCCTATGTTCAACATTTTAAATGGTGGTAAACACGCTGGTGGTGACTTATCAATTCAGGAGTTTATGATAATGCCAAAAGGTAAGGATTACAGGCAAACATTGCAAATGGCAAGTGAGATATACCACATACTTGGAAAGCAGCTAGTAAAAAAATATGGGGCAAATGCAAAGAATGTTGGAGATGAGGGAGGTTTTGCACCTCAATTAAGTACAGGTGAAGAAGCACTTAACTCAATAATGGATGCAATTGAAGAATCTGGCTATAAAAAAGAAACAACATTAGCATTAGATGTTGCTGCAAGTTCTTTTTACGATGGTGTAAAAAAGACGTATTTGCTTGATGGAAAGGAGGAAATTGCTGAACATTTGCTTGAATATTATATAGAACTTGTAAAAAAATATCCTATAAAGAGTATTGAAGACCCATTTCAAGAGGAGGATTTTGAAAACTTTGGTGTATTGCTCAAAAAACTATCTGGAAAAGTGCAAATTGTTGGGGATGATTTGCTTGTAACTAATCCTAAGAGAATCGCAACTGCAATTGAAAAAAAATCATGTGATTCATTGTTGCTAAAAGTCAACCAAATAGGTACAGTAACAGAAGCATTGGATGCAGCCAACATTTGCAGGAAAAACAAATGGACCATAATTGTAAGCCATAGGTCTGGTGAAACTGAGGATGCATTTATTTCAGATTTTTCAGTTGGAATTAACTCTGAATATATAAAAACAGGTGCTCCAGCAAGAGCCGAAAGAACTGCTAAATATAACCAATTTTTAAGAATCTCGGAGAGGCTTTAGCATGTCTTTGTTTGTGAATATTCTAAGAGTTTTTGGTTCGCTGGTTTCTGCAATTGGAGGAGTTTTGGTTTTTTTTGGAGCAATAGGTGAGACAGCAGAACTTATTCTTTTTGGGCTTTTTTTTGTTATAATAACGGCCGCATTTGATGTGTTAACAGTACGTTATGAAAGCACAAAAAAACTTGAGAGAATTAGCAATGATCTTTTGCATAATGTCGGCAGTCAGTTTGCGTTTCCTGTTATTCTTTTGTTTCTATATTTATTTTCAGGCAGTAAATCCATGCTATTTCTTTCACTTGCTTTAGGTTTGTTATCCTTCTTCAAGGTTGTTTCAACTACTGTCAAGGTTTATTTGTTTGAGAATAAGTTGTATTAGCTTATAGTTATCCTTTTATTTTTTATCTTAGATATCTTGCCATGCGATACAATGGAGAATACTGTCATTTTCTTGGAACAATTAGCGCGAAACACAATTTTGCCATTGCAGTTAAGCTTTTCAAGAAGGGGCCCCTGAATCTTGATAGTCTTAAAAAAGAGTTAGGGTTTGGGGATAAAATACTAAAAAAACATCTACAAGAACTTATGTCTTGTGGGTTTGTCCATTCCAAAGAAGTCAATAAGGAACAAGTTTATTTTTTGCGCAAAACTACCTTTATGAGATTACTAAGACTTGTTGAACAGCATATTGAAGGCCATGCCAAGCCATGAACTTCGTTCATGTTTGATGGAATTGGAATTCCATCAAGAGATAGATTTTTTAAATATTATTGGCCTTAAGATAAGCTTATATAGTAACTTAGAATAATCATGTGTGAACTAAATGGCTGACTATCGAAAACCTAATCCAATAGATGCAAAAACATACTACAAGCTGGGAAACGATTATTATGAAAAAGGAGATTATGAAAAAGCCATAGAAAATTATAATATGGCCATCCTTTTAAATCCTATTTTTTCAGAAGCATATTTTAATCGCGCTTTAAGTGCTTATCAGCTCAAAAATTTTGATAAATCAATACAGGATTATACTAAATCAGCAGATCTTGATCCCCAGAATCCAATTATTTATAATAATCGTGGAGATGCTTATTACCGAAATCAGGATTACCAAAATGCAATAAAAGATTATGACAAGGCAATTTCCCTTAATCCTGATTATTTAAAGGCATATTACAATCGCGGTTTATCCTATGCTTCAATGGAAGAATATGAAAAAGCAATTGATGATTTTACTAAGGTAATTGAAATTAAAAATGATTTTGCAGAAGCATATCACCTAAGGGGGTTGGCATTTGAGTATTCTGCTAATCTTGAATCTGCTGTTAAGGACTATGAAAAAGCATTAGAACTTAATCCTGATTTATCAGAAGCAAAAACACACCTTGAATCAGCAAAGTCAAAATTAGCTCAAGATGGAAAATCTGCTGGTGCTGGTGGTGGAGAAGGAGGAAAAACAAGCGATATAAAAATGCTTGAAAAACCAAACATGACTTTTGCTGATGTTGCAGGAATGGACAAGATGAAAGAACAAATAAGAGAAGCAGTTGTTTATCCTCTTGCTAACCCAGAACTTGCTAGAAAATATGGTAAGATGGGCGGAGGAGGAATTCTAATGTATGGTCCTCCTGGGTGTGGGAAAACCTTTATTACTAAAGCAGCAGCAGGTGAGTGTAAATCTGGATTTGTCAATGCAAAACTTTCTGATTTATTAGACATGTACGTTGGTAATACTGAAAAGAATATTCATAAAGTTTTTGAGCTTGCTAGAAAAAACGCACCATGTATGATCTTTTTTGATGAAGTTGATGCAATTGGTGGGAGAAGGGATCAGGGCGAAGGAGCTCAGTATATGAAAATGGCTGTAAACCAAATGCTTTATGAGATGGACGGAGTTGAAGCACACAATGAGAACGTGCTTATTATTGCAGCAACGAACGCACCATGGGATGTTGATCCAGCCTTAAGAAGAAGCGGAAGATTCTCAAAAACATTATACATTGCAGAACCGGATATTACATCACGTGAAGCAATTCTCAAACTTCATTGTAAAAAAAGACCTTTGGAAAAAGGAATTCCATTCAAAAGACTTGCATATGCTACTGAGGGCTATGCATCTGCTGACTTAAAGGCAATTGTTGATGATGCTTCAACCTACCCATGGAGAGAGGCATTTCATGCAATAGATAAAAAAACGAAAGGTTATGTTGAATCAGGTGTGGATGCAAAACAGGCTGAAGAAAGGGCTAAAAAAGAAGTAAACCAAAGGTCTATTACTAGAAATGATTTTGTTAATGCCGTTAACAAAAAGGCATCCTCTTTGCCTCCTTGGTATGGGCAAGCTAAGAAGCAAATTGGAAAGCAGGAGGAATTAACAATTATTGATGGTAAAGAACATAAGAAAGTTAGTGACAGTAAGATGGGGCCTGCTGAAAAAGAGGCATTTAAAGAGCTACTCTCAGTTATTGGTCAAAGAAGCGGTTTTATGCATAAAGTAAAAACTGGAGCAATAAAGCACTTCTTTTTGCTTCTAGCCAGATTACCTATTTAATTTCAGGCTTTAAATTAGCTTTTTCTCCTTATTTTTATTTGATCTCCAGATGACCTTAATTCAATTCGAATTTTTCCTCCTTTTACTTGGTCAAAGGAACTTTCTAGGAGAATTTTAAACTTGGCACTTTCTGACAACTCTATCGGTCCCTCATTTGTTGTTAGCGTTATTGTAATCTCTGAGCCTTCTCCATATGAATTAAATTCAATCTTCTCAGTATTTTTTGGTAGATATATTTCCAAAGTTGAAGATGAGTTATCGCCTAAATTACCTATGGTGTTTATCATATTTGCTATTCTTGTAGCAGCAAGCTGTGCTTGAAGTGTTGAAACAGTTTCTTCAGTTCCGCTTGCCTTAAGATAAACAGTTACCATTAGAGGGATGAATATGACCATAATTGCAGCAATAATTACTATAAGTTCAGTACTGACTTGGCCTTTTATATTCTTCACCTTTTTTTCTTAATACCACATTTATCTCATGTAATAAATTGGATACTGCATCATGGAAACTATGTTCTTCAGCACTTATTGAAACCATTTTTTTATCAACATCCATATTTAGTTTAAATTCATATATGGATTTACCTTTTTTAATATGTAAATGTACGTTCTGTATGTCAAAATTTTTTGTAAACTTTTGAATCGTAGCTTCTATCTTTGGTTCTTCTGTTTCATAATAATATCTATCTTCCTCATCGCTGAGTCCACTCACTTGTATGTTCACTCTATCCTTCGCTTGTTTTTGTACAATCTTAAAAATATCGCTAGCACTTATTACTCCAACTGCATTTTGGTTATTAGTTACAAGCATTGAAGAAACTCCTTTTTTTACTAATTTTTTTATTGCATTATTTAGTTCCATCTGCTGGTCTATAGATACAAACCCACCTCTTACCAATTCTTCTATAGGTTTTTCATCTATATTTTTAACCTCAGAGATTATATCCTTTCTATCCCTTCCTTTTTGGTATAGAATACTTACCACTAGGTCAAGAGTTGAAATAATCCCATATGGATGATTATTTTTTGTTACGAGTAGACGGCTGGTGCCCTTTTCTTTCATAAGTGTTTTTGCAGCCCCTATCGTTTCTTTATAATCCAAGCTGTAAACAGGACTATTCATTATGTCTGTAATGGAAGTTTTTGGTATAAAATTAGATTCAAGAAGTTCTAATAGCACATCTGTTCTTGTTATCATACCTATTGGTTTTTCTTTTTCTCCCAATATTGGAAGCGCCTTAAAATGTCCTGTTAGGAATGCGTTTGTTTTCTCTATAAGTGTTGAATCATTTGTTAGATAAGGAGCATGTACACAAAGAGGCCCACATTTCGTTTTATTTGGGCTGCTTATTCCTGTTTTTAGGTGTCTATCATCTATAACACCGTAATATTTACCCGATTTTGTAATTATTGCACTTAATCCTGTTGATAAAATTTCATCCATTACACTTGATAGCGGGTCTTCTACATCGAATGTTTTTATTTCCTTCATAACAATCCCATTTTTATATGAAAGAATAATTTAATAAAGGACTATGGATAAATAATATTAAATAGGCGAACCAGATGTCATTCAGTCTTGAAAAAATAGTTGAAAAACCAACCTGGAAGGTAATTCTGTTAGACCTTATATCATCCAAACAATTGGATCCATGGAATATTGATTTGGTTGTTGTTACTGATAGTTTTATCAAAAAGGTAAAAGAGATGGAAGAGCTTGATTTTTTTATCCCAGCAAATCTAATCCTTGCAGCATCTATTCTTTTAAGGTACAAGAGTGAAAAAATTCGTTTTCATGATGACTTAAATGCAGATTCTTTTGGAAACATGGACGAATTTCTGCCGGACGTTTCTTATGTTCCTGACTCAATACCAGATCTTGCTATTTCCTCAAGAATCCCGCCAAAAAGGCAAATAACACTTAATGAACTTATGCAAGAGATCGAAAAAGCCATTAAATATGAAACAAATGATAAAAGACTCATAAAAAGCTCTGAAATTACTGAATTTGTTGACCTTAACATTAACCAGTTTGATATTGAAAAAAAGATGGAAGAAATTCTTTTTGATGTCAAAGAAAATGTTGATTCAGAAGGGCTTGCATTATTTTCCAGACTTGTTAGGGGCAAGAAAAGCATAGAGGTTATTTATTCTTTATTATCACTTTTGCATCTGACACAGAAAGAAAAATTGGATCTTTATCAGGATGAATTATTTGGAGAGATTTTCATTAGACTAAAATCTCCTGCTTAGTTTTTGCTTCATTTGAAAAACGCAATGCGCGAATCATGCATTTTAATACATGGAGAAACGCGTTTTTCAAATATTTGAACGAATGTGCTCTTCGTTCAAATCATCTAATAAAAATTTAAGGCAATCTTCTTTTTTTCCACGTTTAGAATTCCATTCTTTTACAATTTTTTTATATGCATCAAGTTGATTTAGATACTCTCCAGCTTTATCTTTTGGATTTTGAAATCTAAACAAAGTTTTTGGAATTGTTGGACAAAAAGCATTTTTTGTTAATTTGTTGTTTGATTGATATGGGTAAAGTCTGCACCCTAAAGGTGAGAATTCATGTATTCTACAACTGTTATCATCATTTAAAAAATAACAGGAATGTGACTTTAAAGTTAGTATATGCTCATAACAGTTTCCATCCTGATAGCATTCTAGAACAGTGTTGTTATCGAAGTTTAGTATTTTTAGAGGAATCAATTGTGCAAACTCATCAGGTTTTAAATTTGTATTTTTAATAATTCGCAGAACGTCAAAAGAAGTTACAGTAATTGTATAATTCTTACAGCATATCGCTGAACAGAGCCTACATGGATTTAACATTCAATTCAGTTTAGAAAGATAAAAAGAGAGAGATACAATTTATCTCTTCTTTGGTTTAGACTTAATTATCTTAACATTTTCAGGCGTTAAAATTAATGTTTCTTGTGACAACAAAGCAATATCCCCATTTATCTTAGAAGAATTTGTTTTAAGTTGTGAAACAATTGTCTTTAACCTATTAGGTTGTTTAGATAATGGTTTTAGGTTTAGTATAATAATATTTTTCTGCTTAAGTTCAGATATTGTAACCTCAGCATCACCCTCATTCCTAAGCTCAACCCTTTTTACATAAAAGTCTGCAGGAGGGCTTACTACATCACCATCAGAATCCATTACTTCTTCCAAATCTGGTATTTCTTCATTTTCCTCTTTTCCAAATATTTTGTCTAAAAGTCCCATTTGATCACCTATGAATGTTTAGTATCTATTTACGAAACAACTCTTTTTAAATTTACTTGCGGAAGTATTTATTATGCTTGATAAAAGTGCTAAAAAGAGAGATAATGTTATTTATGGCACTATCCTCGTACTGGCTATCGGATTTTTGGTTTTAGTTGGTTTGGTTTTTGTCTTATCTGATTCATTTTCTATCTCGGGAGGCAAATGTGTTGCAGTTGTTAATATAAATAATCCACTCTCGATTGAGGGATCTCCTGAATCCTTGCTTTCATCTGCTTTACCTAGCTCAGAAGAAATTGCAAATAAGATTGAGGAATTGGATAAAAGGGAGGATGTTGGGGCTGTTGTTTTTGTGATAAACTCTCCAGGTGGCTCTGTTGTCGCAAGCAGAGAAATCTATACGTCAATAGTTAACCTTTCAAAGCCTAAAGTCGGTTATTTTAGGGAAGTTGCTGCTTCTGGTGCTTATTATATATCAGCCCCTTTGGATTATATTATTTCAGATCCTGCAACCCTTACCGGCAGTATTGGGGTTATTATAACATTTTCTGATTTAAGCGGGCTTTTCGAAAAGATCGGATACAACTCTACCTCTATAAAATCTGGTGAGCTTAAGGACATCGGGTCTTCTGATAGGCCTATAACTGATAAGGAAAGAGAGATCATACAAGCTGCAGTAGATGAGATATTTGAGGATTTCAAATCAATTGTTTTAAAGCATAGGGGTTCAAAACTTAATAAGGCAAAATTTGAAGAGATCCTTGATGGAAGGGTTATTACTGGTAAGCAAGCAAAAGCAATTGGGCTTGTTGATGAATTAGGAAATAAAAAAGATGCCATTAACAAAGCTCGTGAATTAGCTGGATTGCCTGAGGATGCTCCAACTTGCGAGATATCAGTTGTTTCTTCATCTAGTGGTCTTTTTGGTCTTAATTCGCTTTTTTCGCCTTCTAGTTCCAAAGGTATTGAGGTAAAATTCCAGTGATTTTATGTTTCGTAAATTTCTTCCCATAATTATTATAGCTCTTATCATTTTGGCGGTATTTCTTTTTTATTACTTTACTTCTACACCTTCAGACGTTCCTATCTCAAACTGGTCTATTTCTGAGAAAAAAGAATTACCATGTGTTGAAGATGAGACAAAAGCTTGTTTTTCTGGTTCTTGTAATGGTTACCAGGTTTGTAAAAATTCAGAATGGTCTAGGTGCATTATAAAAAGAATTTGTAATCCTAATTCACGTGAAAATTGCGTTGAAAACGGATGTTCTGTTGGATATAAGTTGTGCAATGAATGTGGGACAGGTTATGAAGAATGCGTTAGTACATAGAGGGGGTCTAAATACATACTAATGATCCCCCCTAGTACACTAAAAATGAGATAATAGAATTACAGTGTGCCTTTCCAAGGTTTCACAGTGAAATTACAAAATTTCACTTGAAACATTTGAACCTTTGTTCAAATCGTTTTGGCGTAAGTATATACCTAGCCAAAAGCTTAACGGTAAAGATAAAGATCTAGATATGCAATTTCATCTTCTGGAGAATCAAGCGATACAATTCTTCTAATCTTGTATATATTGCTAAGGTCATCAATAAGATTTTGGTCAAGTTCAGGTCCAATAATCACCTGAGAACCATCTGCCCTTTCAAATACTATTGTTACGTTGTATCCAGTTTCAAGTTTATTTTTTAGCTGATCCTGGTCAAAACTAGCAGTTTCTGCACATTCAACAATAGACCAATTTATCTTTCCATTTGAATTCGCAAATCCAAGCCTGTTCATCAAATTACAAGCTACATTCTCAGGTGTTCCTTGTTCAGTTAAAGCATTTGAAACTCTTACGGATTCCTTTGATACTGCACTATTTTGAAAATCAAGACTATTTCTTAGGCTATTCCAATATGATAACAGGGAAACCAGTGCAAGAACAAAAATAACTGAAGCAACAATCGCATCAAAACTAAAATATTGCCCTTTAAGTAATCTCATAATCATCATCTATTCTTAGTAAGTGATAAATTTTCCCCATCATTTTGGAATGACAACCAATTTTTACAAGTGGTACTATTAAAAGTGTGTCCCAAACCAGACTGATCCCAGCAATTTCCATCAAATTTATACTTGTATGATGGCAAAGAATAGATAGAATTGTATTCCGAACTGCTAATATTTGCATCAATCAAAAGATTAAAAATCTGTGAATTTGGTGCCGTTTCGTAAACTGTAATCTTATACCCTGATCCTAGAATTGTCTTTGCAAAACTTGTGTTATAACTAAATCCAGAACCTCCTTTAATAGCAAGATTGATGCTATCTACAAAGGATTGGCCAAGCTCTTTTACAAGAAGGCTCTGCTTTTCCGGAACCTCTGTATTCTGTACAAAATTGACAAGTACATACGCAAGGATTACAATAAATAAGAATAATGTGGAGTAGATAAAGAATTCTATCGCAACTTGTGCCTTAAGGTTGGGAGCAGAAAACACCGTTTTCTCAATTGCAACTTGTGCTTTTTTCATGCAGCCTCAACCTCCACCACAACGTTATCACTAGCATCTTTAGCAACGGTTATACTTGCAACAAAAGGGCCTTGGCGGGAAATTATGTTTTGAGTTACATTTGCAACTAATGGAGCAACAGCATCATAGTAACCACTTGAAGTTCTTAGCCTTATAATTACCTCATTTTCCAAAATTATAACTGAATCAGTATTTGTTGGGACGTTTAGTGAAAGTAATCTTTTTGCTCCTGGGCCCTGTGAATAAATATCATTAATTGAATCTGAAAGGATTCCTGCTGCAGCATCTGCCTGAAGAAGTGAGGAGGTTTCATATCCTACCTGAGAAACTGAAAGTAAAAGGAAAAGAACAGGAATACTAAATGATAGGATAAGTCCAAGTGTAATCAAAACCTCAAGAGACATCTGGCCTTTCATTCACAATCAGCCCTCCCATCATCACATGCAATAACTGAAGTATCTGTATAATGCACCTGTCCGTAATTATCTCCAAGTGAAAAGTGGCCTGTTAAAAGTGTATCATCAGAACAGAGTGGAGCATTTCTACAGCCAGGCATTCCTCTTATCTTGTCACCATTTTCATTTGTGAAAAGTTCCTTATCAACTTTTCCAAGATTGTCAATATCTGGTGTGTTTTGGTATACATACTCACCAACTAAGAACGTATCAATACCGAATTCAGGATCTTGTCTTTCATACCCATTAATCAAAAGTCTTTGTGGATATGAGGGGCCGGCAGGATTATTGATAAAGTATCCGCATAATGCAAAGTCTCTTAATTTTTCAATGCCATATAATGAAGTTTCTGCAGAGCGTTTGTTATCTGGATTAGATATGACATCTTCGAAACTAAACCTATTAACAAAAAGAATGCATTTGTTGGTTGGGTCCTCTGGGCATTGATAATTTGCATCATTTGGAATAGTGGCAATTGAAAAACCAGGCACAACCGCAAAAGGAGACTCTGTGTAATCACTACCTGTTGTCTTTATGTCTGGATCACAGTTTGACTCATCCTCGCGTGTGATTGGATTTAATGTATGCAATTGTACTGTAAGGCTACTAACAGGTGAACATTCAAGTTCATATTCATCAGGCGAGGAGGTTAACAAATATGCACCGAACTCACCAAATGCTGCATCAGTAGGAGTTTTTATCTCATCATACGTCCCAACAAGAATAAATTTTGATCTGTTTTCTGGAGCTACGTCCCCAGCACGGTCTGCAGAAATGACTGGACCATAAAACCATTCTTGTCCTTCTGTTCCTCTTTGGGCTAAGGTTCCTGGTCTTAATGAGTCTGGGTTGTCATAAGCGTCGAAAAAATAATATTCTCTCTCAATACTATTTCCGATAACCTCCTGTCCTTTGTTTAAAATTAATGGATCTACAAATCCTGCAAATGAAATATTGCTTGTAATATTATAATTTCGCTTCAATTGCATTGATCCTGCAGTGTCAACTACTGTAATGTTAAACAGCAAAGAATAGTTAAAAGAAGTAAGACTTGCTTGGCTAATGTTAAAACCTCCGACTTTGTATTCGCTGATTTTCATACCAACATTAGATAAAGACAGATTAAGCTTGTTTACAAAATTATTTAATGAAAAATTTTGAGGGTTTATTGAAAGTGGGACTCCTGTCAAAAAATGTGATTCATTGGCAGTTCCATTTACAATGAGTTCTTTCATAACCTCTCTGAAATGAAAAAACTCATCTCCGGCCCTATCTTTTATAAAATTACCAGAACCAACATGTTCATTTAACTCAAACAAGGAAAAGAAAGCAGTCTTATCTGCCATTTCTTTCATTCTGCCTGGGTTTATTTCCCTGATGACAAATTCAATATTTGAGATTCGCAATCTTTCTGCGTACTGTTTCTCAGCTTCATTAGTCACCTTGACCCAGATTGAAATAGAAGTCATAATATAACCAAGAATCAGGAAAACAGTTATTACAAAGAAAAATCCCTTTTTCATCATGTCACCTAAATAAAAATAGTCAATTTCACCAGCTTCATTGCAAAATTATTTGCTAGAAGTTGGGTCCTATAACTTGAAATAGGCTGACCGCATGCAATATTTATTCCAGGATCACCATTACAGGTCTGATATTTGTAAGGATTTTCAGGTTCATCTACTTCTGCAATAAAATCAGAAGCAATAGTATATTCAGAAACACTAAGTATTTTTTGAGGTTTGTCTCTTCTTCCTATTTCTCTCCATGTTCTTGTATCTTCATCATAAAGTGAGAGTGAAAAACCATATTGCTCAGGAACTGCACTACCAATAAAGTCTTCAATGAATCCTGGATCTGGATTATCAGCTCTTCTAATTACAACAAAATTCAAGATACTCGTATCTTCTTCACACTCTGCATATACAGAGGGATTGCATGGAGTTGATGATAATGAAAAGAGTGCATCCTTTGCAATAAGATGTGCTTGCATTAGAACTGAATAATGTGCAGATGGTATGCTAGAAAAGAAGATAAGCGAATAGATTGCAACTAAAGATAAGGTAAATGCTACAAATGCATCTAAAGAAAAGATAAAGCCCTTGCTTTTCATCAATTGTATTTGATCGTGAAAGGTTTAAAAGATTATTATTTCGTCTTAATGTTAGATAAAAATGATTTGAATCTGGAACAATGGTTCAAATATTTGAAGCGATTCCAAATGATTCGAACACGAGCGTCTAGACTTGGACCAGGATTTGTATCTAATTCATTTGCCAGATTTTTTAGTACGTCAGTATTACTTATTGGCTTAAATGGATTACATGGTTGTGGAACTCTTGTGGATAGAACGCAAAGACCAGTTGATCTTCCAGATGGAGGACAAACAGATCAATGTGTTCCTTTAATTCTAAATTGTCAATCCACCATATTTCCTCTTGATTTGATTGGTAGAGACCTATCTCATATAACTCAATATCCAAGAATGAGAGGGACATTTACTCAAACTGAGGCAGCGTCTCTTGTTTCAGATGAATTTGTACGTGAGTATACCTCAACCTTTAAAGATAATTCTGACAGGCAAAGAGGTTTGGTCTTAACTGATAATCATGATGTGAATGTTCGACTTCTTGGTCAACCTTTTAGGATTGCTAAGGCTGATGAAACTGGATTACTTTTGTATAAAACATCAGTTTCAGGTGTTTTGAGTACTGACAGTAGTGATTCCATTTTAGTAAACAACATCTTAATTAAATTACTGAGAACTACAAGTTCTTCAAAAGCGGTAATAGGTTTTTTCAGTATGGAAGGCGAAGAATTATCAAGAATTGAGCAAGGTGTTTCTGGAAATAGTGCAAAGATTACATTAGTTAGCGAAAGTTGTGAATCGACCATTCTCCTAAGAGTTTTAGGAGTGGCAGATGGTATTGTAGACATTAGTGTTATCTCACAAGAAGTTTTTTTACCTCGAAATGGGTATATAAAAACCAATGGCATAGAATGGCCAAATAGCTGGACTAGTTATTTAGAATTTAATGATCTTGGTGATTTGACTCAGATTAGAATAACTGGTCATCGTAATTGGGATGTTTGTTTATAGTTTTTAAATGTTTCTTATTATATAAATTAATGGATATTTTATGTTACGTAGACGACAGTTGAGACATAGCCACGGTCGACTACAAGCTATTCGTAAATTTCTTACTGGTAGTTTCGTATTACTTTCTAATTGTGGTGAAGAACCACCAACTCCTAGAAATCAACTGGAGCCTGAAGTTCCTCCATTAACTGGATCAGCTAGTTGTGACTTTAATTCAGACGATGAAGGCAAAGTTGTTTGGGCACCAGCATTTATTATTCAAGGTAGTGAAATAATAGATACCTCAATAGCCTTTATTCCAAAAACAGGAACTTCATTAGAAGGATCTTCTTTTCATGGACTTGCTACTTCCAGAGAATCAATACCTGAACAAGCAAGACAAACTGGAAGAGTATATCTTAATAGATCTCTATATTCTGTTCATTCTCTCTTTAAACGAGAAGTTTATGATTTTTTGGTAGAGAATAACATTTTTTCTTTTAAATCATTGCCTGAACACACTGGAGGTTTTTTTAGCCGAAGCCCTGCTGGGATTAAAGTTGTAGATTCTGAAGGTAATCTTATAGCATGTTGTATTAGAAATTGTATAGATAAAGATTTTATTCCATTATATATGCCATCTGGAAGTTTTTCTGATTCTGAGGCTTATAGGGCTATTTCTTTTCATGAACTTTTGCATGATGCGTGGTATAGCTATTTGACTGAAGAGCAAAAAGCTAGATTTAATGAACTTGTACATTTATTGTTTAATGTTGTTGGGGATACTTGGCAAACAGATCAACTGTTAAGAGCAATAGTATATGATGAATATTTTGATGTTAATGGAGAATTAGTAAAATTACCTATCTATCCTGAGAATCCTGATTGGACAAACATACGTAATCATATTGAAGAATGGATTGAAGAGATAGGCTTAAGAAATTCTCTTTTAACTGATCAAGAAATAGATGAGTTAAAGGATACTATTCACTATTATTTAATGTTACGTAGTCAAATACTTGATAGTCCTAAAACCTATAATGTAGAAGAAAGAGAAGGTAGAAGTGAATTTATAACTATTGAAGGTTTTGCACATCTTGCTGAAATAAGTGCTAATGATGTTCTGTATGGTTATGGTCGTTTTTCCTTGCCTGGAATGCTTGCAGGTTCTTATGGCACAGTACTTGATGAAGGTGTTTTGAATCAAATAACTAGTCAAAACCGATATTTTGTATCAGTTGAACAATTTAACATATTAGCAGGATATATTCAAGATTTTGTAGCGTGGGTTATCCCAAGAAAAGGTTTAGAGAATTTTAGTCCATAATTTACTAAAAAGCAAATAAGCTCCCATTTCTAAAACTCTTTATTTTTACTTTTATTCTTGATCCAACTATATTTTTTGAATCAACAACAACTTGTTTATAATTTTTCATTCTAGCCTTTCCTTTCTCAGTTACTACGACTTCGACCGTTTTACCAACATATTTACTATCTGCCTCATTTAGAATTTCATGAACCAGTTCGCTAACTTTTCTACTTCTTTGTTTAATCACTTTTGTAGAGAGTTGTTTCAATTTCTTTGCCTTTGTTCCTGGCCTTGGTGTGAATTTTGAAATATTCACCACTTCTGGCTTTGTTTTTTTAATCAATTCGACTGTTTTTTTAAAATCATCTTCTGTTTCAGTAGGGTAGCCAACAATAATATCAGTTGAAATTGTCATATTAGGTATTTGTTTTCTTACATATTCAACAATTTCATAATAATCTTTTACACTATGGTCTCTATTCATATCTTTACATACCTTTTCTGAACCTGTTTGCACTGGAACATGTAAAAACTTATAGAACATTTCTCCCTTCAATTCGTAAATCATTTCTTTTAGCATTCTTTTTACGTGATCTGGGTTTATCATTCCCAATCTAATCATTACTTTATCATTGACTTTTTCATTTATTGTTTTTAACAAATCAATCAAATTTATTCTCAAGTCTTTACCATAAGCTCCACTATCCATTGAAGTTAGCTGTATTTCTACTGCACCTGATTCTACACCTTCATTTATGGTATCAACAATTTTTCTTGGGCTAAGACTTGAAAGGCCAGGTCTTGCTAGTTTTGTCTGACAGAAACCACAACTGCTAACACAACCTTCTGAGATGCCTATCCTCAAAATTGGTGAAGTAATTATCCTAATCAGATTTTCTTTGCTAACTGGCTTTCTAAAAACCTGTTTTTCTCCTTTTATCGCAAGTTCAACAGCATCATTTATTTTGTCAACTGAACGCGCTGATACTAACGGTGCATTTGGTAGGACCTGTTCAATTTTTCCCTGGTTTACAGTAAGACAACCAGCTACAACTACTTTTTTGTCTTTTAGTTTATTTAATTTTGCAAGTATTTTATGCTCCGTTGTCCCTTTGACGGTACACGTATTTAATATAATAACATCTGCTTCGTTTTCACTAACAATTCGGTGTCCTTTCTTATTCAACTCCCCAACCATTATATCTGAATCTGCTTGGTTAAGTGTACACCCATATGTTTTGATAAAAACTTTCACTATAATACACCGAAAAAGAAAAAAAAAGAAATTATGCTTTGGTAATTATCTCAAGCTGCTGCGGTTTTTTATTTACATTACCTATTTTTATCCCAATAATTGTTTTTACTCCCTTTATTGTGGCAAGGTCTACCAGCCTTTGAGTTATAATTCCATCAAATACTATTGCCCCTACATTGTTGATCTCATCAAGAGACTTTATTACGTCCCTTACAGGAACTTCCTTGATTGTTTCTAGTTCCTCGTTGTAAAACCTAGCTCTTAGGGTGTTATTGAGCTCATTAAGCTCATTAACAAGTTCTTTTGAGTTGTTAAATTTCTTCTTTTCCGTTGGAGGTTCTTTTGTTTCTTGTACAGTTTCCTTAACAACCACTGGCATAACCGCCTTTCTGTCTTCATTTTTTTCAGATCTTATTGGTGCTAATCTGTTTATTGGTCTTTTAACCTCTCTGTACTCAGGTTTTATCTCTCTGTTGTTTATTTCACGTGGAGCACTTTCTCTAGGATTTGGTCTCACTTCTCTGTTTTCCCTAAAATCCCTGTTTTCTGCTCTTTTTTCTGCAGATGGGTTTTGTTCATAAGGTATTTTGTTTCTTAAGCATTTGATAAGTTCTTTTCTTGTAAGCTCTTCAACTTCCTTTCCAACTGGTGCCCGTGCAATGAAATCAATTTCCACGCCCCTATCTATCAATTCTTTTAGGATAATGTCCCCTCCTCTATCTCCATCCAAAAACACGGTAGTTTCCTTCTCTTTTGATAATCCAATTACTGAGTTAGGTACTCGTGCACCTTCTATTGCTACTACGTTTGGTACGTCATTTTTTAGCATATTAATTACATCTGCCCTACCTTCAACTATAACCACATCTTTATATTTATGAAGATTTGGCCCTGCAGGTAGTTTGTCTGGTCCATATTGGCTAATTTCTGCTGTTTTGACCTCATCCCTTACAATCTCAGATATCTCCCTTGATTCAGGTAGTTCGGTATTAATAAGATTTTTGAGTATTTCTTTAGCCCTATCAACCAATAATTGTCTTTTTTCGTTTCTTGTATCCTCTACTTTTTCTATTTTTATTTTTGCTTCACATGGTCCAACCCTATCTACAGTTTCAAGAGCTGCTGCAATAATACAGGTTTCAACCATATCAAGGCTGCTTGGTATTTTTATTGTACCAACCGTTTTCCCATTTTTTGCATTTAGGTCAACTTCAATTCTTCCAATTCTTCCGTTCTTTTGCAGATCTCTTAAATCAAGTTCATCTCCTAAAAGCCCTTCAGTTTGTCCAAATATTGCTCCCACTACGTCTGGTTTTTCAACTAATCCAACTATTTCTACATCTGAAAATACAACATATTTTACAGTATCTATATAAGTTTTCGCCATATTATTCACCTCAACTATTTTCCTCCATAAATTTTTCATACTTTTTATCTAAATTTTCAAAATATTTTAGCCTTAGAATATGTGCAATTCTGCTCCTAATTTCCTGGTCTGATTTTACACAGTATTCTTCAAGCATGCCTACTGCTCTTTTGAGCAATTCAAGCCCTCTTCTGTCTAGATCAGTAAGTATTATTACCTTTTTTTCTGTTTTTACTTTTTCACAACTTAACCTAAGGTTGCCAGATATTGTAAATACTTTTTGGCTTCCAATTCTAATCAATGCTTCTTTGTCTTTTTTTCCCTCCACAAAAACAGCATTTTGTCTTATTTCTTCAAGCATTTTATTCACTTCTTTAATTATTGATTGTACTGATTCTTTTTTTGATTTCTTCTTCATTACCTATTACCTCAATTATTTTGTTTCTACTCTTAAGTCCCCTGAGTATCACTACTTTAGCTTCTAGAATCTTTGATAGTTTTATGACTATCTCCCTGTTTATTGCTCCTTTCTCAGGTTGTTTGGTGCTTTTTATCTCTAGGACACCTTCTTTTAGTTTAACCCCAAATTCTTGTGAATTTGGAATAACCCTTACATTTATTTTCATTTACTTTCTCCAAGGGTCAGAAAATTAGTATCGAATCTGTGCATTGTTGACCAAGACCTCATCGCTTATGCTAAGTTGGCCATCCATGCACAGTTAGTGTAATGCAGCTTTTTCTTCAACTAAGTCAATTACAGAAGGGAATATCCTCATAATGTCCCCTTCACTTAGGATTCCAATAAGCTCATTTTTGTCATTTACCACTGGTAAACGTTTTATTTTATTTTCTCTCATTGCAGTTGCTGCTTGTTCTAATGTTGTTTCTGGTTTCACCACACGGAGTGGTTTTGACATAACATCCTTTGCTGCTGATGATTCTATGTTCTTTTTCTGTGCGACTAACTTGTAAACAATATCTCTTTCAGTTATTATGCCCTTTGCGACGCTTTTTTCTGTCCCATCAACAACTATGATCGAACCAACATTATTTTTTTTCATTAGTTTTGCAACGAATTCAATACTATCGTTGGTAGAGGCTGTAACAACTGTTTTCATCATTACATCTCCTACCTTTAAATCTGAACCCATAGATTAGATTGTACTTGGAAAGATTTAAAAAGAATCCAGTGTTTTTGTAGAATGTCGCTAATCAACGTATTTTATGTTATTTAAAACGTGGCTCCAGATTTCAAATGTTTGACTCCCAATGATTCAAGTCATTTGTTAACATTCAAAAATATTTTTGTTTTACATAGTCTTATGCCAAATTTTGAATTTGATCTAAATGTTAAATGCAGTTATCTGATTGTTGAAACTTTTCCAGATTATAGTGCAAAATATGAATTTAGAGTTACAATTGAGACTCAAAACAATAAGTTTAGTGATGTTCCAGTTGCTGAACTTATTGTTCACCCTGAGATTACAGGCAAGGACGTGAACCCAATAGACAAAGTTCAGCTGTATAGCAATATTACATTAGCAATTGAATTGATAACTAAAAGATTTGAGCAAGGCCATGGTTACGATGATGCAAAGCGGTTGAAAAAATTTCTCTTGTTTAAGGCAAGTATTATTAAGAAAGCCATTGAAACATCAGTCAATAGTGCAATAAAAGATCGCACAAAAGCATATTTATCAGAGGTAGCAAAATGATTCTTATAACAAATGATGATGGTTATTCAAAAGGCCTTGAGCTTTTACTGAAAGCTGCAAAACAAGTTGATGAGGCGTATGCAATAATCCCTTCAAAACATCGAAGTGCTGTTTCTTCTGCATTAACCATTCATAAAGCATTAAGAATAAACAAACATTCAAATGATATTTATACCTTAAGTGGAACTCCGGCAGACTGTGTTTATTTCTCTCTTTATTGTAATCAGTTCAAGAAACCAGATCTTATTCTTTCTGGTTTAAACTTTGGTGATAATACAGCTGCTGAGGGGATAATATGCTCAGGAACAGTTGGAGCTTGTTGGATTGCAGCTACTGAGAACATTCCATCAATTGCTTTCTCTTTGTATATTAATAATAGAGAGAACTGGAAAACAAAAGAAGATTGGGGTAATGAAAAAGAAGTTGTTTCTATGCTTGTTAAGTTAATCAAAGATATCAAACCAAAGATCAAGGAGAATTTATTTTTTACAGTTAACATGCCTCTTGATATCTCTAAATCAAAAATAATTTATCCAAAAAAGCTTCAAAGAACAAGGTTTGATCCTGTCATTGAAAAAAGAGAGGATCCACATGGCATTCCATACTATTGGCTTTCTGGTAATTTTTCAAAGGCAGAAAAAGATACTGATTTTTATGAGGTTAAGGAAAATGGAAATATTGTTGTGACTCCTATTTCTATTGATTTTTTGCACATTCTTTAATGAATAGTTACAGGCTCAGCATTTTCTACTATCCTAGCATTTTCATATCTCTTAACTTCAACAACTCCACCATTTTCGTCAACTGATATGAAAGTTATACAATTTCCTGAACTCATAACCACTACCCTAGATCCATATAAAATATCCTCACCAA